>JAFAHH010000683.1 GCA_019237355.1 Acetobacteraceae bacterium
CAGCCAACATCGAAGGTCGCCTGGAATACCAGGACCTTGAATGATCTGTTCGGCGGTGATCGGAAGGCCGGCGGCCAGTTGGCGGAAAGCGCCGGGTGTGTTGGATGTCACGCACCCGATGGCACCTCACCGGATCCGTCGATTCCCCGCCTCTCCGGCCAATCAGCCTTCGCCATCTACAAGCAGCTTCATGATTTCAAAAGTGGGGCCCGCGTGAACGAGATTATGACGCCTCAGGTGCAAGGGCTCGAAGACAAGCAAATCGCCGATGTTGCGCTCTATTATAGCAACCTTTACCGCGGCGATCTCGATGTGCAGCGCCCGGCTTTCGTGGGCGCCGAAGTCGAGCGGCTTGTCGTAGAGGGCGATTCAGAGCGGGCTTTGCCGCCGTGCACGGCATGCCACGGGAGGCTTGCCGGGGGGCCGATCGAAGTGCCGACTCTGGCTGGTCAGCATCGGGGCTATGTGCTTAATCAGTTGCAGGCGTTTGCCAAGCGTGAGCGCCACAATGACATCTACGAGCGCATGCGCAGCGTCGCTGCCAAGCTGACCGACCACGAAATGGCGCTGCTCGCCGTCTATTACAGCTCCACACCTTAGAGCTCCTGCAAAGAGCTTTGCGGACATGCGATGGCCGGCAAGTCATCATTTTATTGAGCCGGTTTTCGTGTCGGACCATTGCCAGAGCGAAGCTCGCCAGCATTATAAGCTCGCATCGTATGCCACTGAGAGAGGTGGATTGCCTAACTCTGGAGTCTCAATGGCCGACGAAACGCCTTTGAAACCTTTGGTACGGAAACTCTTGCATTTTGCGCCGCAAACCGATATTGCGGACGCGCTAGGCCTCACCCCGGTGCACGTCAACCGGTGCTTGCAAGAGCTCCGGCGGGAGAAATTGCTGACCCTCGAGCACCGCAAGCTGGTGTTGCATAACCCCGATGCGCTGCAAGGCATCGCGCAGCTTACGAAACGGCACCTCCACTTGGGCGGGGCACCGGAAAACGTCACCCGCCTGTTCGAAAAGCATGAAGCGGAATTGGCTGAAAGGCGGGCGGTCATGCAGCAGAAGCGCGCCGAGGAGGAGCAATTGAGGAAGTCGGGCGGGTGATGTTTTGCGGCTACTACTCCACCGCTAGCTATGTGCTTAAGGCGCTTCCACTGCGATGAGATCTGGTTTAGGAAGCCCGACTTCCGAGGCGGGCGTAGCATAGTGGTAATGCTCTAGCCTTCCAAGCTAGCTATGGGGGTTCGATTCCCCTCGCCCGCTCCATCCCAACCCGGCCGGGTTGCGGAGACGCCGTTCCTTCCTGACCAAGAATCCGTTTGGTGAAGGCTGACCATGAAGGCTCGACGGTTGACGGTGGGTAAACGCCGCGTCTGCATAGACGAAAGATGCTGTCCGTAGGGAGAACTGCAGGGATGGCTATGAACCGGATCGCCTTGGACCATGCTTTATGGGCGCCGCGGATGCTCAGCATATTGCGCATCATGACCGCGCTGCTCTTCATCGAGCATGGAACGCAGAAACTTTTTGGGTTCCCACCTCCTCTCAATCCCGGTCCAGGCCTGCCCCCGCTGCTTTGGGTCCAGGGCATAATCGAGCTGGTAGGGGGCTTGCTAATTTTGTTCGGCTTGTTCACGCGCCCGGCGGCCTTCATCCTCGCCGGGGACATGGCCGTCGCCTATTTCATGGTGCATGCACCGCGAGGCTTCTTTCCGGTTTCGAACCAGGGCGAATTGGCGGTGCTTTACTGCTTTGTGTTCTTATATCTGTGGGTTGCTGGCGGGGGGGCGTGGAGCATAATGCGGCTCAGACGGGCAAATCGGTTGGCGTAGCCTCAGTACAACCCTAATCACGCAGGTGTTTTAAAGAATGCAATCTCGCCGAAACCCGAATCGCAGGGTGGGATCTTATATGAACTGTGAGTTGAGGATTTGTACTTGTGAGTTATTTCCCCCGCGGTACCCCCGTTGAAGGAAGGGCGGAGGATAGCACCACCAAGCGGATCGATGGACTAGCGGCAGCGAAGGGTATCGCTCTCGCTATCGCATTGAGCGCGCCCCTATGGTTGCTGCTCGTCCTGTTCCTCTAAAGCGGGGAGGACTTCAGCCTGGGGCCATCTTGCTCTGGACTCTGATTTTCAGAGCACGACTCAAGCCGTCCGTCACGGGATCCCCGCAAGGCTTCCGGCCACGCTGTTGGTGGTGTACAGCCCCGGCATGACCGCGCCTTACACGACCGCTTTCCGGCCAGAAGAAGCTGGACCCGTGGTGCTTGCGCTGCCCAAGGGACGCATTCTTGCGGAATGCGGTGCACTCCTCGCCCGGGCAGGTATTCATGCCGCGCCCGACTATGCCGACGAGGAGAGCCGGAGGCTTCGCTTTCCTACCGACGATCCGGAGCTCGATATAATCCGGGTGCGGCCGTTCGATGTCGCCACCTTCGTCGCATTTGGGGCAGCGCCGCTTGGGATCTGCGGAGCCGACGTACTTATGGAGTTCGATTATCCCGAAATTTATGCCCCACTTGATCTAGGCATCGGTATTTGCCGGATTTCTGTGGCTGAGCCCGCTGAGACCGCTAGAACCGACGATCCGACGCGATGGTCCCGCGTGCGGGTAGCGACCAAGTATCCCGCCATCGCCCGGCGTCATTATGCCGCGCGCGGCGTGCAGGCCGAAGTGGTTACCCTGAATGGGGCAATGGAACTAGCGCCGAGCCTGGGGCTGGCGCGCATTATCGTGGTCTTGGTTCAGACTGGGTCCACCTTGCGTGCCAACGGCCTGGTGGAAACTGAGATCATCGCGCCCGTGACCAGTCGCCTGATCGTGAACCGGAGCGCGCTCAAAACCCGGCCAGAGATGATCAGAAGCTGGATCGCTCGCTTCCAGGCGGCGCTCCGTCTAGCGGCATGAAGCGCCTCTGTACAACCGAGCCGAGCTTTGAGCCGGGTTTTATGGCCTTGCTCGAGCAAGCGCGGGAGGCCGCAGCACGTGTCGATGCGGCGGTTACAGAAATCATCGCCGAAATTCGGGCGCGCGGCGACGCCGCATTGATCGCGTTGACGGCCCAGTACGACAAGGCTTCGCTCGCGCCGGAGCGCCTATCCGTAGGCAAGGATGAAATCGTCGCGGCGGAGCGAGGCATCTCGCCGGCTTTGCAAGCGGCGCTCGAGACTGCGGCTGCCCGTATCGAGAGGTTCCACCGCGCCCAACTTCCGGCCGATCTCCGGCTGGACGAGGCCGGCCTCTCCTTAGGAATGCGCTGGTCGCCACTGGACTCGGTTGGTCTCTATGTGCCGGGAGGCAAAGCAGCATATCCCTCTTCGGTGTTGATGAACGCCATTCCGGCCCGGGTGGCCGGGGTAGGACGGATCGTTATGTGCGTGCCGGCCCCTGGGGGCGTGGTCAACCCGCTGGTGCTGGCCGCCGCGCGGAGGGCCGGGATTTCCGAGATTTACCGGATCGGAGGCGCCCAGGCGATCGCGGCCCTGGCTTACGGGACAGAAACGATCCCGCGCGTGGACCGCATCGTAGGCCCGGGCAATGCCTATGTGGCGGAGGCGAAGCGGCAGGTTTATGGCCGGGTGGGCATCGATTCCATCGCCGGCCCTTCCGAGGTGGTGATCCTGGCGGATCGCTCCAATAAGCCGCGCCAAGTCGCGATTGACCTTCTCGCCCAGGCAGAGCACGACGAAGCGGCCCAAGCCATCCTGATCACCGACGCCCCCGGTTTCGCTGATGCTGTTGCTGCTGCGGTGGCGGCGGAGCTGGATTCGCTGAGCCGGGCGCCAATCGCGCGCGCAAGCTGGGATGAACACGGTGCGATCATTCTGGTGCGGGACTGGGATGAGGCGGCTCAGCTCGTGAATCGCCTTGCGCCCGAGCATGTGCAAATCATGGTGCCTGACCCCGAGCCGGTGTTCGCGCAGATCCGCCACGCTGGGGCGGTTTTCCTGGGTCACTTCTGCCCTGAAGCGCTGGGTGATTATGTCGCGGGACCGAACCATGTGCTCCCGACGGGCCGCACGGCGCGGTTCGCGTCCGGGCTATCCGTCTTCGATTTCCTGAAGCGAACCACCTGGGTCGCTGGTGGCGAATCAGCCTTAGCTCAGCTTGGCCCGGCGGCTATCGTCCTTGCTGAGGCGGAAGGGCTCCAGGCGCACGCCCGCAGCATTGCCGTGCGCCTCGGACAAAGCTGATCGGGATTGCCTTGACCGGGCTTTGCCGGGGCATATGTTTTGCCGGTCCACAATGAAGAGAAGTGATGTCGAAAGAAGACATGCTGGAATTCAGCGGCACCGTCATGGAGCTGCTGCCAAATGCCATGTTCCGCGTGAAACTGGATAACGAGCATACGATTCTCGCGCACACGAGCGGGAAAATGCGCAAGAACCGGATTCGTGTCCTGGCGGGTGATCGTGTTAACGTCGAAATGACGCCGTACGATCTCAGCAAGGGCCGGATCACGTTCCGCTACAAATAGTGAGCCAAGCTGGTCTCTGAACTGGTCCTCGCTTCGGCAAGCCCACGCCGGCTTGCGCTGCTTGCTCAGATCGGGGTTAGGCCCGATCTCGTGCTTTCTCCCGATATCGATGAAATCCCGCTAAAACACGAACCGCCCCGTGCCTATGCCGAGCGGCTCGCTCGCGCCAAGCTCGCCGCTGTATCCGCGGGGGGCGATCAGCTGCGGCCGACAAATTCAGTGATTCTGGCCGCTGATACCGTGGTTTGCGCAGGGAGGCGAATTCTCCCGAAACCCGCAGATGAGCAGCAAGCCCAGTGGTGCCTCGATCTCCTCTCGGGCCGCCGCCATCGCGTACTTACATGCGTGGTCCTGGGTCTCCCGGGCGGGACCCGGCGCGAACGTCTGGTGCAGAGCGTCGTGGGCTTTGCGCGGCTAACTGAGGAGCAAAAAGGCGCTTACCTCGCCAGCGGCGAGTGGGCGGGGAAAGCCGGAGGCTACGCGGTCCAGGGCCGTGCGGCGTGCTTCATCCGATTCATTTCGGGGAGCTATTCGAACGTCGTCGGATTACCGCTGTTCGAAACGGCCCAGCTATTACGGGGCGCTGGCTGGCGCTTGCCATGAAGCGAATCCTTGCAGCATCCAGCCCCGGCGAGGTGGCAATCTCCGTCGCCGACGGGCAATTGCTTGTGGATTACGCGCTTTGGCGGCCGGGTGCCCCAGATCGGGTGGGAGATGTTTACCGCGGCCGGGTTGTGGCCCGCGCGCCGGGCATGGGCGGCGTATTTGTCAGCCTCGGTGAGCAGGATGGGTTTCTGCCCGATACTAGGGGTGGGACGGGACTTGCCGAGGGTGACGCGGTGTTGGTACGCGTGTCTCGCGCGGCCCAAGGAGGCAAGGGACCGCGGCTTGAGGTAGTCGGCCCCTTGGCTGAGCTAGAGTCCCGTCCCGAAAGGGGCGTTGCCAGCCGCTGCGCAATGGTTCTCGCTGAGGCTCGTTCTGGCCCGCCGGGGTTGGTGTTGCCCGGTCCGAACCCGGTCGAGCGCCTCGCTCAGCTCCATGATGGCGCGCCGGTGCTGACCGATGATCCGGGGTTGGCCGCGGCCCTCATTCCGCTTCTTCCCGGGCGGGTGTTGGTGCAACGCGACCTCCTGGATGACGAATTGGCGGAACAAATCGAAGCCCTGAGCCGCCCCGTGGTGTCGCTTCCTGGCGGCGCCGTTTGTTCGATTTATCCCACACCTGCGCTGGTTGCCATCGATGTGGATGCCGGCCCCGCCGTTGCAGAGCGGAGGGATAAATCGGCAGCGCACATAGCGCTGAACCAACGGATCATCCCGGCGATCGCCGCTCAGATCCGGTTGCGCAACCTATCTGGAGCGATTCTCGTGGACCTGGCTGGGCTTTCCTCCCGCGGCCGGCTAGCGCACGGCGACGCGTTCCGGGAAGCGCTGCGCGATGACCACCTCCGGCCGCGCTTTCTCGGCTTTACTGGATTGGGGCTCGCTGAGATTGTCCGCCCGAGAGTACACCCCCCTGTGCATGAGCTGCTGGCCGGGCCGCATGCCGCCGGACTGGCCGCACTCCGGCGGGTGCTGGTGGAGGGCGGTCGTGTTCTGCGCGCCTCCCCGGCTATCGCGGCCGTCCTTGAAGCTGATCCTGTGGCATTGCCGGACCTTGCACGGCGGACGGGGCGCACCTTGATGCTTCAGAGCGATCCCTCGCTTGGACCCACATCATGGGTGATCGAATGAGCAGCTCCGGGTTATCTGTCTGCCCAATCTGCCGGAGGCCAACGGACCCACGATTCCGCCCGTTTTGCAGCCGGCGATGCGCGGATATCGATCTCGGGCGCTGGTTTCGCGGCGATTACCGCATTCCCGTCTCTGAGCGGGAGCGGAGGGAGGGTGAGGACGAGTCTGGTGGTGCTTGATCGCTGGTTGGGCATCGGTTAAGCCCCTTGCTGCTGCCCCGGGATGCCCAGGTAGCTCAGTTGGTAGAGCATGCGACTGAAAATCGCAGTGTCGGTGGTTCGATTCCGCCCCTGGGCACCAGTTCCTTGCGGATATTTACACAGAGTTTTAGCTGGCATTCGCCGCCAGGTTCGCAGAAACTGCTCCGTTGCTAGCCGTTTGCACCCCCTTCGAGTTTTCGGAAGGGTTCTTCTCGTCTAGAGCATGGCGCTTTCTTCTAAATGACCAACGGCCAGGGCTGTCCCTGAAGCTTGCCGCTGACATCCGCCGCCCCGCATCGCGGAACTAAGAGGGCGGCACTTGGCCCACAGGTCTCTGGCCTACGATAGGAGAAAGTGATCCCATTCTGAGCTCTGAGACCGCCCCCGGCCGCCCGGTCCCTCCATGTGGCCAATGGGGGTGGGGTGGCGCCCAGGCAGGCTTATCCGCTCACACGAGGTTCCATTTCGAGGTTACGTTGCATTTTCAGAATTTGTTTTGATGCTATGGACGGTAGGCGAAGTTGGCGAGATTGGCCGCTCCGACCGTCGTAAATTATGTTTCGGCAAGGCTCAGGCGCAGCTCATTGACGTTGGCAACGGTCCATCCCCGCGTGGGCGGGGGAACCCAGGTTCCAGCCTACGAAACGCCGATGTTCGGGGGTGGGCGGGGGAACCGGCTTGCCTCGGCGCTCATGGACGCGCTTTTCAAGGCCACCCCCGCGTGGGCGGGGGAACAGCCGCCGACCCTGCCGGCGAAGTCTTGCCCCGATCGTGTCACGTTAGGGGGGGTCGCGATTAACCGTTTCCGTCAAAAACGTTAAGAACTCCTGTTTGGGGTCTCCGAGCCCGTCTGCTGCTCGCAGGCTACTTCGTAATACCTCTGCCTCAGCGACCATTCGGCCCGCAACACGCGCGTTAAAGCAAGCTCTCTCCATCATACAAGCCTTGGCGCGTCCTCAGGACGCAGCCTCCTGATGCAGCTCGCCGCCCCGCATCAAGCGCTGGGCGATGTCTGCCGTCTGCAGCGCCGCGCGCTCGGTCGGTGAATGAGCGGCAAGATAACGGGCAACCGCAATGAGGATGTGACGGCCCTCATCGGTGTCGCCCCACTCGGTGAACTGCCGGACTCCTGCCTCCAGCATCTGATAGGCATGGAAGCCTGCATCTTCACGCAGCACGGCATATGTCAGCGTGACGATCAGCGCCTGCGGCTGATAGCCGAGCGTGAAGTGCCGTGCCACGAGCCTTGCCGCAAGATCGACCTGCCGCTGCCGGTCAAAGGCGTCGAGCAAGGCGGTGCGGATCCTCTCCGCATCCGAGGGCAGCTCATCAAGCTGCTCGCCGCGCTCGCCCGGGATGCGGGCCGGGGGCACATTGAGATAGCGCGTAAGGTAGAGCGCCATCGCGCCGTGCAGTACCGCGCGAACGGCCGTGAGGTGATCGCCGGTGTTTGCGGTTCCGATCCGCTGGAGCATCTGGTGAACCGCGTTGGCGTACGTGAAAACGTGGTGCGCCGTCTCCCAATCGGCGTGCTCGTTGGCATTGCCGAAGCGCGCCACCCGGAGCGCCGCGGCGTAGGCGAGCGACCGGCTAAGGTCAGCAGGAGCGGCGCCTGCGCGGATCGCCGCCTTGAGCGCGTCAACGATGCTGGCCGGGTCGTCCCCGAGCAGCTCTCCCGCGAGCGCCGCATGGCCCGGCCAGCCATGCACTCGGCCGCGAGTAGCAAATAGTTCCGGGAGCTGGCTGGCGGCTTCATCACATAGCGCAACAAGGTCCATAGGCTGGCGCCAGGCGGTCATTTCCTCGGCGCCGCGAGCCGCCACCATCTGGCCGACGACAGTCGGCAGCAGAGCCGCCGAGTGCTCCCACCCGATCAGGTCTAGGGACTCGAACGCCTTGTTGATGAAATCGAGAGAGTGTCCAGTGTCGGCGAACGCCCGTTCGGCCTCGGCCGCGAGTAGGGCATCGGCGAGCATAGCCGGCGAGAGACCGGCCGCAATAGCCGTGAGCAAGGTGCGCTCGGCCGCCTCGCGATGGCGTACCTTTGTCCAACGCCGTAGCCAGCGCTTGAGCACGGCTGGATCCGGCCGGCTCCCAAGCGGCCCACGTTCCCGCCGGGGCGCCTCGCCGTCGCAGTCTGCCGCCACGCGGCGCGCACCGTGGAACAAGGCGAGATAGGCCTCCTCCTCCGGCAGCATGGGGAGGAGATTGGCTAGTGCGGTGAGGATCGTCAGACCCACGCCCCAGCCGTCACGGTTCTGCGCCCCGAAGAGAGCAACCTGGCGCACGATGCCGGCCAGTGGCACGCCGGCCGCGAGCTGACCATGCACGGCCTTGGCGATCACGAGGCCGAGGTCGTGTGCCAGCCCGTCCGCAAGCCGCTGACGCCAGTGCGCGGCGGGATCGGCATGACCGAACGTGGTTTTCACCCAGACCTCGCCATTGCGGACTTCGACCGGGCAGATCGGTACGTCGTCCGCCCACAGGTCGAAGGTGCAGCCGCTTTCGAGATCGAAGCGGGCGTGGTGCCAATGACAGGTCAAGATGCCGTCCTCGACACTGCCGCGCTCGAGCGGGAAGCCCATGTGCGGGCACCGATTGTCGAGGGCAAACACGCGCCCGCGGTCGTAGACGACGAGGATGGGGCGATGGCCACCGTGCACGACGAGCCGCCTTTTCGCCTTCAGCTCCTCAAAGGTTCCTGCGAACGCGAATTCCTCGACGCTTCCCCCTGATCTATGCCGGGCTGCGGCGCCGACCGGGCCTGACGCTTGCCATCTCCGGGGCAGTCTCGCTGGCAACGAATGTCGACCCGGCGCTCAACCTGCCGAACACGCTGGACGACAAGGGGTGGTATTTCAACCCCCTTCACCTGGCAGTTCCTGTTCGCCATCGGCGCCGCCACCGCCATGGCCATGCAGCGCCAGGGCGGCATGCTGCCGCGCTCCCGCCCGCTCGCGGCGCTGTGCTGGGCCTATCTCGCAGTCTCGCTGATCGCCATGGTGCCTTGGGCGAGTTGGGGGACTGTTTGACTTCCGGCTGATCCCGCTGGCGCCGCCGGATAAGACCACGCTCTCCGCGCTCCGGCTGCTGCATATCCTGGCGATGGCCTATCTCGCCCTCAGCTCTGCGCGCATGCGCGATCTGGCGCAGCGGCCGATCCTAGCGCCCGTGGTCGCCTGCGGGCGGCATTCGCTCGAGGTGTTTACGGCTGGGACCCTGCTTTCCCTGATCGGGCGCCTAATCTTTCGCACCTACGGCGCCGGCTGGGCGGTGCAGGTCGCGGTGAACGCCGTTGGGCTCGCCGCCATGGTCGCGCTGGCGCTGATGCTGGAACGGGCCCGCGCTCGAGCCCGGGCGCGCGTTACCGCGCCGGCGGCACCGCGCCCGTTGCGGCCCGGGGGCGCCAGGCCCCGGCCTTCGGCACCCG
>JAFAHH010000998.1 GCA_019237355.1 Acetobacteraceae bacterium
GGCCGTTCGTGGCGCTGTATTGGCACATTGGCGAGACGACCAGGCGATTACGGGCGGTCACAGACCGGAAAGTGATCGGCTGGAATAGAAGCGGGATATGCGCCATTCGGTCCTCCTTACCCGGCCGGAGGCGCAGCGTTGCAGGGATGGGGTGGAGAGTCTAGCAGCACGCGCACCCCCCCAATTCATGAAACGACTCGAAAGGCTTTATCGACAGAAAGTGTGCGATCTCGCCGAGCTAAAGCAAGCTACGCTGAAGCTGGCATTCTCTGGTGAGCTGACCTCGCGCCTTGCACAACTGCGCACGGCCGCCGAATGAATGAAGCCGAAACTCGCGCTGAACTCATCGATCCAGCGCTAAAAGCGGCAGGCTGGGGGCTCGTCGAAGCGAGCCGGGTGCGGCGCGAGGAAATCACCCTCGGCCGGCTGCAAGGGGCCGGCAAGCGCGCCGCCAAGGATATTTCCGACTATGTCCTGATCTACCGCAACCACAAGCTCGCGGTAATCGAGGCCAAGCGGCGCGACCTGCCCGACACTGAGGACGTCGGCCAAGCTAGAGCATGTTTGTTTTTAGCAGAAACAAACATGCTCTAGCGAGTCTTGTTCGAGAGCACGATTCACGCTTTCCGACGTTTCCGCCTCAAGCGATCGTGCTCTGAGAACTATGCCGGCAAACTCCAGGTCCGGTTCGCGTATTCGACCAACGGCGTCGGCATCTACCAAATCGATATGGCCACGGGCGCCGAGCAGCATATTTCAGGCTACCCGAGCCCCGACGAACTCTGGCATCTGACTTATCCGCAGCAGAACCTCTGGCGCGACCGCTTCGCCGCCATCCCGTTCGAGGACAAAGGCGGCTACTGGCAGTCGCGCTATTACCAGGACATCGCCATTCACCGGGTGCTGGAAGCCATCGCCGCCGGACGCCACCGCATCCTGCTCACGCTAGCGACAGGCACGGGGAAAACCTTCATAGCCTTCCAGCTCGCCTGGAAGCTTTTCCAAAGCCGCTGGAACCTCGCGGACTGGAAATCCGGCGCCGAGCCGGCCCGCCGCCCGCGCATCCTATTCCTCGCCGACCGCAATATTCTCGCCGATCAAGCCTACAATGCCTTCTCGACGTTTCCCGAGGATGCACTCGTACGCATCGACCCGGATATCATCCGCAAGAAGGGACGCGTGCCGAAAAACGGCAGCATCTTCTTCACGATTTTCCAAACGTTCATGTCCGGCCGCGATCCAGCGCGCCAACCGGCCCCTAGAGCATGTTTGTTTTTAGCAGAAACAAACATGCTCTAGCGAGTCTTGTTCGAGAGCACGATTCACGCTTTCCGACGTTTCCGCCTCAAGCGATCGTGCTCTAGCTTCGGCGATTACCCGCCCGATTTTTTCGACTTCATCATCATCGACGAATGCCACCGAGGCGGCGCCAATGACGAAAGCACCTGGCGCGGCATCCTGGAATATTTCAGCCCGGCCGTGCAGCTCGGCCTGACCGCCACGCCAAAGCGCCGGTTCAATGCCGATACCTACGCCTATTTCGGCGAGCCCGTGTTCATCTATTCCCTCAAGAATGGGATCAACGACGGATTCCTTACGCCATTCAAAGTCCGCCAGATTGCCACGACCCTCGATGATTACCTCTATACCCGGGATGACGAGCTGATTGAGGGGGAAATCGAAGAAGGCCGACGCTATACCGAGCGCGACTTCAACCGCAATCATCGAATCGCGGCCCGGAAACGATATCGGATCAAGCTGCTGATCGACGAACTCGACCAGAGCCAAAGAAGCGATCTTTTGCACACCCGCAGCAGCAGTCGTTATTGCGCCGCTACCTCACTCCCTGCCTCCGAGGCAGGCAAGGCAAAGGCAAACACGCCACTTCCCGAGCCGTCGGTCGAAGTTCCGGCAGTCACGAACAAATAATCCTCAAGCGGAGTGGCTGCAGAATTGACCGACCCACTCATAGGCAAGCGCACCAGCAGCTTTCCGCTACGCGCATCATACGCATTGAGCCCAAATCCCTCGATCCCGATGAGGCCTGAGAAGACCACGCCGTTTGCGACCGACGTCGGCGCAACGCTGTGGTTCTGCGTTTGTTGCCAAACTATGCCACCGTCACTTACTGCGAAGGCATGCATACTAGGTTCCTGAAGAAATGTATCCGCCGGGTTGGACGGAGCGCAAAGGGTAGTCGGATCTTGAGTGGCGATATTGCCATCGCCGAGGCTGGTTGCGGCAAAGATTTGCCCGCGGTCGAATGATGCCCCGAAAAATCCCCCAGCGCTGCCACCGAAGACGACATTACGCGACCAGACCAGTTCTCCCTTAGCACGCGTTAGAAGATAATATGTGCCATCCTTGCCGCCTTCGCCGAGATAGCGACGCCCGCCAAAGCTGAGCAAGTTTGGGGAGGCTCCGAAATCCTGGTCACATCCAGCGATGAGATCCGGCGGCGTGTAGACCCAGGCAGGCAGTCCAGTATCTGCGTCCAAAGCGACAATTGATTCGTGGTACGGCGGTGCCGGGCCGTTGTTGCAATCACCCGTACCGAAAAACACTAGCCGCAACTCGGCATCTACCGCAGCAGATGACCAAACTGTCCCGCAGCCGCGGTTGTAACCGCCGATCGCGCGGCCTTGCGCGTTCAGGATCGGTCTCCCTTCGGCATCGAGAATCGGGTCTACCTCGAATCGCCATCGCTGTGAACCATCTTTGGCATCCAAAGCCTCGATGGCGCCTCGATACCGATCAGCACCAGCCGTATGCCCGATGAATATCATGCCCCCGAAAACCGCCGGCGAGGAGAAGATCTGGGTTGGGTCAGCCGCATCCGTAGCGCAGGCCGGCTGCTCTGGATTGCCGCAAATCACTTGTTTCCAGCGAAGCGAGCCATCCTTCGCATCGACGCTGTACATAGTCTTGCCAGCGGCGAAATAGACGTTGCCGTGTGCGACCGCCGCGGTCGACGTGATCAGCCCGCCCTGAGTGAAAAATCGTGGCGGCGGTGACTGGCCAGGGGCCAGGCACTGTGGTGGGATTGGTACGACCGTATTATCACAATCCACCTGGAATTTCCAGATAAGTGCCCCAGACCTAGTATCGATCGCATAGAAGAAGCCGTCCCAGGAACCTACGTAGAGCACGCCATTCACGATGGTCGGCGATGCGCTGACGGCATCTCCGGTCTGGAAAGCCCAGACCTGCTTTAGGCTTGCGACATTATCCGAGTTGATTAGAGAGGCGCTATTGCTGAATGTGTGCCGCAGGTTCCGGCCATACATTGGCCAATTCTGTTGGGCATAGGCATGCGCGCCGGTCAGCAATAGCCCCGCAATCACTAGTCCGGCTAGCGATCGAATTGGGTTCATGGCGTCCTCCCGACAATACGATAGTAGGTTCGGACACCACCATCAACTATTTCAGTCGGCCACTGAACCGCTCCGCGGCGGCCGGGCCTGCGACCGCGCCCATCGCACGCTGTGCAAATCTGCTGGGCTTGTAGTATCCCCGGAGACACAAGGGCGGCTTCAATTCACCTGCCTGTCCACTGATCGCGCCGATTGCGGCTCCGTTCATCGGGAGCTGGCTTGGGGTTCTCATCCGGCGTCTGCCCACGGGCCAACCGGTGGTTCTCGCGCGCTCCGCCTGCGCAGACTGCGCCCGGCCGCTCACCCCGCCCGATCTGGCGCCGATTGCAAGCTTTCTGCTGCTGTGCGGCCCGGTGCCGTGGATGCGGCGCCTCTATCCCACCCTACCTGATGCAATCACCATGCCTCTCTTGCTCGCCGGGTTGGCCTCGACTGCCTGGCTCGACCCGGCCGCCAGCACAAGCCACGCTGCCGCAGCCGCCTGGGGCGACATACTCGTTCGTGCCGTTGCGTTCCGTTACCCTACCTTGCGCCAACGGGAGGGATTGGGACAGGGCGACGCAAAATTGGTCGCTGCGGGCGACGCCTGGGTGGGACTGGCCGGGCTGCCCTGGGTGGTGCTGGCCGGGTCAGCGATTACGCTTGCCGGCGCACCTATGGCTGCGCTGTCTGGCACTGGCGACGATCCTATTCGGCGGCGTCTCCTCGCGCGCGCGTGATCGAAAGTGTCTTGCGCCATTAGGTCTTGACAACCGAAGGTAGTGTGTGTTCTTGGTGTGTTCATGACCTTGGCCGCCTCTCAACCCGCAACAAGCCTATCGCACCGCCTGGGCCTGACCCTCGCCGGGTTGTGCGAGGCGATCGCGGCGCGCATGGCCAAGGAGAAGGACCGGACGAATGTGCCGCTGCTCTTTTTGGCCTGGACGCGGCTGCGGCACCTGGCGGTGCGGTTTGAAAAGCTGTTGGCGGATCTCCGCGCCGGCCGGCTTGCCGCGGCGCGGGCCCGCGGCACGGCTGAGAATTTGCCGCGACTAGCCAACCTACCGGGCTTGCCTCCGCCGTTCCGGGCGCCGCGCGAGTCTGGTTGGCTGCTGCGGCTGGCGCCAGAGTCGGCGGCCTTCGCTGGGCAGGTGGAGTACCTGCTCGCTGATCCGGAAATGAAGGCGCTGCTGGCCGGGTCGGCGCAGGCGGGCCGCATACTGCGGCCGCTGTACCGGATGCTCGGTATCCGAGCCGAGCCTGCGCTTGTGGTGCGGCGCGAGCCGCCGGCCTCGCCTGGCGACGTTGCCGGCCTCGGCGACGCGGCAGGCGCTGGGGCGGGGCCTCTGGATGTACTCTTCGGGTTAGGCTCGGAAGCTAGCACCGCTCCTCCTCCTCCGGAACTGAGGCTGCTGGTCCGCACTTCCGACAATGCCGGGGCTGACCCGCCGCCGGCTGTGTCCTGCCGCCGCGCTGAACCGGGCTGAGCGGCCCGCGTCGAAGCGCGCCCATGATGTTACGAAGCAGTAACGATATGCTGCGCGACGGATCCTGCCGTAAGCGCAGGACGGTGCGGCCTGATGGGCGGCGTTCCGGGCCGGGGCCAATCGGATCGTTCGTCGAAGAACCAGGGGGCGCGATCCGAACCGTTCCGGAATAAGCTCTGAATGAACTCCGGGTCGCGATCGAACTTCGAGGGATAATCCAGGCCCTCGATCCCCAGCTCGACGACGCGAATTCGGATTGGCTTGTAGCGCTCCGTGAGCGTCTTGTGCTCGCCCAAAAGCTCGTTGATCTTTTCGATGAAATAAAGTTCCTGGCCGAGCGACAAATTTCCGGAAAGCTCGTTGCGGCGGTTGGTGATCTCGGGAATGAGGCGCGGCTCTTCCTTCGAGACCTGGGGATTGATTTGAATAACCCAGATTTCGTCCGGAACTTCTGGCAGGTCCGTAAACTCCCGGACTGGCGGATTGGTGCTGAACAACCCGTCCCAGTAGAGCGTGTTGTGCGCATGAACGGCACGAAACAAAGGCGGGATGGCCGCTGAGGCGATCAAATCATCATAGCCGAGCGCCTCCCCCTCAAAGATAATACGGTTGCCGCTGATTATGTCAGTGGCGCCAATAAAGAGCTTGGGGTGTGCCCGCGCCGAGGGACCCGCCGGGAGATTCGCGAGGTCAAGATGGCGCTGCAGCAAGGCGCGGAGTTGGGGCTCGGCCGTCGATTCGTAAAGATACGGGCTCACCTCCGCGGTGACGGGCAGGCGCGCGAGCCAGAGCCCCCAGAAGTTGGCGATAGCGTCATAAAAATCATGCACCTCGAGATCGCTCCAGAACCTCATCAGCCGCGCGATCGAGTCCTCTGGCCCTTTACTGATCAATCCGGCCCAGGCAAGGGACGCACACATCGCACCCCCTGAAGTGCCGCCTAATGCGACAAGTTCGAACCGTTCCCGGCACTCTGGCGCGAGTAGGGTACAGAGCACGCCTGCCGCAAAAGCCGCATGGCTTCCACCACCTTGGCACGCGATGGCAACTCTAGGGTTTTTCGGCATGGTACCTCCGCGAAAGCAATGGCCGCCGGTGCGGGAACAGGGGTGGTATGGCCCGGCGGCTGGGATAGTGATGGCCCGGAGCGGTGCCGATATCTCTGATGCTTACGGAGGCGCAAATGAATAATGCGACAATGTTGACCGAGACCCGCGAAGGCCCCGTCTTGGTGCTGACCATGAATTACCCGGAACGGCGCAATGCCCTCGCGATGCCGATGCGGGAGGCGATGATCGCGGCGCTGGAGCGTGCCGAGGCTGACCGCGACGTACGTGCGTTGGTGTTGACCGGCGCGGGAGGAATATTCAGTTCGGGCGGCGACATCAGCGCGATGGGCGCGCGGGACATAGCGGCCGGGCGGGAGCGGTTCCGAATCACCCATCGCTTCGTTCGGCTGATGATCGAGTCGAGCAGGCCCATCATCGCTGCGGTCGAAGGCTGGGCAGCCGGCGCTGGCATGTCGGTCGCGTTGTGCTGCGATACGATCATTGCCGCCGAGGATGCGCGCTTCGTGGCGAGCTTCGGCCGGGTAGGGCTGATGGGCGATCTCGGCTTGCTGCATACATTGCCAGCGCGCGTGGGCCAGGGCCGGGCGCGGCAGATCCTACTCTATGGCGAGCCGGTCGATGCGCCGCGCGCGGAGCAGATGGGCTTGATCGATCAGGTCGTGCCGAACGGCCGCGCCTTGGAAGCCGCGTTGCAGCGGGCGCAGATGTTCGCCGCGGCAGCGCCGTTGCCGGTTGCCTTGACCAAGCGCTGGCTTGCGCAAGGCCTGGCCGAGGCGTTGGAGCGGGAGCGTGATCTGCAAACGATGCTGTTCTTGTCCGCCGATCATGCGGAGGGGGTCGAAGCCTTCATGCAAAAGCGGAAGCCTTTCTTCAAGGGCGCATAAACCCGGTGGGAACCGCCTTGGCTCTAGCTAGTTGGACAATTCGGGAAGCGGCGCCCGCATGCCTCCAGCGGGCGGGAGGGCGCGCATCGTGCCATCGGTGGGCCCGCTGGGCGCGCGGCTGAACGGTGTCGAATTTACGGGACCTGCCTGATCCTGCCGAAGCCGGGTCTCGTCCTGAGGCAAGGCCGAAGGTACAGGCGCCGGTGTCGTGGCCGTCGCCGTGGCCTCGTGGGTGAGAGGCGGAGGCTGGGCCTGTGCTGCCGTGGATCCGGCAATAAGGAACAGACACAGGAAGGCGGC
>JAFAHH010000837.1 GCA_019237355.1 Acetobacteraceae bacterium
GCGAACGGCAATCCGGTTTGCTGGGCCGACGGCCCGCTGTTTCCGCTATGACAGAGACAAAGCAATTTGGATGCCACTCGATGCGATGTCGGACTGGTTCCGGACACGCCACACGTTGCCGCTCCGTATACCGGTTATCCGCGAGGAGCGGATGCAGAGCCGAGAGATTGCAGACAAGATCGTCAATAAGGATGCCGTTTAGAACAGTGGTGAGCGCTTGTGCTCGCTTGTGCGCCCTGAGATCACGCACGACCCGCTCACACGATCGCAGTGCTGCAGGTCGGCCGGGCGCGCCTGCGTGTCGCTTCGCCGAACGCGTTGTCCGTGATCTTTACAGATCGGAAATGGCATATCCGTTGCGTTAACCACTTGATCCTGTTTGGTTCCTTGCCGTAGCCGGAAATCCTGGCCGGAAACCGCCGTCGGCTACGTTTACACCCAGCAACGGTTAGTCCGGATAGTCGACGGCAATGCTGCTCTTTGGGCGCTGTCCCGAGCGCCTCGTCTCTTCGCAGCGTTCGGTCCATTTGTCCGCAAAAGGTGCCCGCGACTGCAACTTTCCGCGGTCAGCGGGCCCGCAGGATCGCCAAGGCTTCATACGAGGCTTCGTGAGCGATGGCCGGGATTTCTGGCCTGAGGCCAACCGCGTCGCGCGGCATGGGCCTTGCTTAATGTTCGTTGCTTGTTCCGATTGAATGCCGATGAGAGCCAGGAATGGTCTGGGCACGGGGATCGGTCGGAAGGGCACTTTGTTGCGATCTAGCTCTGCTCGAGATGGAATTGTAAGATGAAACGGTCAAGCTCAACTCCCTTCGCGGTCTCCCTGGGTGCTACGCCCGTGCGACCGAAGGTTTTGGTCGTAGAGGACAACGACTTTATCATGAAGATCTACAAGGCCATCTTGCAGAAGGCCGGATGCCGCCTGATCGAGGCGCGTACGACGACCGAGGCCCAGATCGTGCTCAAGCACGAGCGGCCCGATCTGATCATTATGGATCAGAAGCTGCCGGATGGCAGCGGCATTGATGCAACCAGGCTCATTCGCGATCACGCCGACCTCAAGAACACGCCCGTGATAGTCGTAACGGACGGCTCTGCTGCCTCCGATGAGCAGGCAAGGGCGGTCGGATGCTCGGCATGCATCTCGAAGCCGATCCGCGTCAGCGCTTTTGGCCAACTCGTCCGCCACCACCTCGATGCGAGGCCAAAGAGCGGTTCGCCGGCGGATGTCTGCCAGGTCTGGTGAACCGCGCTGTTCCGGCGGTCGCGACAAACGGCGTACCACCGGGTGGTCGTGTCTGGAGGTGTAAGCGGCAATCCCCGCGCTTACACCTCAACGCGCAACGGAAACCCGAATTTCCCCGTTTGCGAGGTCGCTGCCCTGAGGCGATCGTGCTGACCAGCGAAGCCAGCTCCGCCCCGGCAGGGGTGTCTGATAACGGGAACAGAACATCCGGCGCGCGGCCCCCGAGCCGGATGAGACACTGGACAAGACCCGCCTGCACGACACGATTCCGTTCGGGACCCGACGTGATCCACCACCGCGTCGAAATGGATCACGTACTCGGCATCCCGGCCCTGGATGATTGCGTGGGCCGTCAGATGCCGATTCCAGAACGCCGAGCGGCCGCGCGTCCGCAGGCCTGCCCCCATCAGGAGGGCAGCAGCAGTGTTCCCGAACGCTCGAGTCCATGGGACCGTCCGAACCTGCTGGCCGGGAATAACCGTTCTTCCGCAAAAGACGTCTTCTTGGCATCGTAATGTGCGCGTGACAGGCCTGCCCTTCGCGCCTGTTTGAAACGAGAAACCCCGCCGCCGCTGGACGTTCGGCTCGCCCGATCCAAGCTGCGCTGTTGACCAGAGCACCGGCCTTCTACGGCTCGTCGAATTACTTCGAAACAGCAACGTTGGAGCAGCCGGGAATGAAAGCCAGTTCCATGCGGGCGGCCCGTCTTGCCGCAATCTCGGCTTCCCTCCTTGTGCTCGGCAACATAGCACCGCTCGCCGGCCAGCAGCCAAACCAGGCGCAGGTCAACGCGATCAAGCAAGCGTGTCGGGAGGACTATCGATCCTATTGCGGGGGGTGCCGACCGGCGACCAGGCTGCTCTGGCGTGTCTGCAACAGAATGCTCCGAACCTGACGCCTTCCTGCCAGCAGGCGGTCGGCGCTGTCGGTCACGCCGCAGCGGGTCGCTCCCACCCGGTCTCGCCAGAGGCGAGCGGCTCACCTGAGCGAGGATCGCCGCGTGAGAAGGCTGCCCGGATGCGCGAAACCTGCGGCGCTGATTACCGAGCGTTCTGTGCCGGCATCCGGCCCGGACAAGGGCGCGCGCTCGCCTGTCTACATGATAACGAATCCCAGCTTTCGCCGGGAGGCCGGACCGCGCTGATGTCGGCCGGACAGAATCGTTAGATAGTGCTTGGCGGCCAAGCACAGTCTGGCGTACGTCGGCCACGCACAAGCATCCTGCCCATTCTTCAAGGGTGACGATTGGCGGGCTCCGGCGGCATGCTGAAGCGTGTTGCGCACGAGAGACGAGGCTTTGCCGACGGCGCTGCTATTCACAGCCGATACGCATTTTGGAGATG
>JAFAHH010000890.1 GCA_019237355.1 Acetobacteraceae bacterium
TCGGCATCGGGGAGCACCTCCGCTCAACGACAAGTCTTTGTTGCAGAAGCACTTTCGCCGATTCGGAGCCCCGATGCACCTACCCCGTTTGAGAAATGCGGGTTAGGAGAGCAGCAGCTTGTTATCACGCCGAGCGGCGCCGGCCCCCTGAACGCCGCCCGGCCGATCAAGCCATCACCTTGTACTCTTTGGTTTTTCTAGAGCGCGGTTCAGTTTCGAACCATTCCGCCTCGAGCCATCGGCAGGCCGCTTTGCATCGGCGCGGTGCGGTCAGCACCCACATTCGACGCCGCCCGCTCAATAAGAACGTGCTGCAGCAGAAGCACGGTCTTGGCATCGACGATTTCGCCGGCTTCGACCATGGCCCAAGCGCGCTCAAGCGGCAGCTCAAGGATTTCGATATCTTCGCCTTCGGTGCGGACGCCGCCCCCCGCGGAGTTGCGCGACTGGTGCGGGTCGTACGTCGCAACATAGAGGTAGAGCTTCTCGGCCGAAGCTCCGGGGCTCGTGTAGAGCACGAATACCTGGCGCAAATCCCCGATCCGGTAACCCGTTTCCTGCTCGGCTTCCTTGCGCGCGGATACTGAGGGCTCCTCACCGGGCTCGATCATGCCGGCACAAACCTCGATGAGCATGGGCGGATCACCATTCACATAGGCGGGGATACGAATTTGACGAGTCAGCACGACGTTCTCGCCAGCCGGGTCTAGCAGCAGCACGGCCGCCCCAGGGCCGTTATGGTAGACCTCCCGCGCCAGGTCCTGTGACGTTCCGTCGCGCCTTGTGTATTTAAAGCGCACCTTATCGAGCCGATACCAATCATCGCAGAGCGTCTCCGTCTGCTGGATCTCGATGTTAGGATGCGTATCGCTTGAGTCTCCCATGCGCCATTCCTACCCGGTTGCGACGTCCTCTGCCCAAAGGGGTCCTGCGATAGTCATCCCCGGAATGCCCGGCTGAGGAACGGCGACCCAGACAGGCCGAAGCGCCACGGCTTCTCAATCCCGCGTGTGATGCCGATCCGCCGCCCGGCAGCGATTTGCACCGGCGCCGGCCGGGCTTCCAGCGCGAAGGGAGGTTGCTCCAACGAGCGGCCATCCAAAGCTCGGGTAACATTGAGCGCCTGGCAAAGCCGGCCCGGGCCGCTGCAAAGTTGCCGCGGGTCAGATAGGCCCCGCCGCTGGCGCATTATCCCGATCCCCTCTAGCGGCTGGAGCGCTCGGATAAGGACGGCGCTGCCCAAGCGGTCGGCCCCGCAGACCATGTTCAAGCACCAATGGATCCCATAGGACCGATAGACATAGACGTGCCCAGCAGGACCAAACATGGAGGCATTGCGCTCGGTCCGGCCGCGAAAGCTATGCGAGGCAGGATCTTGGTAATCATAGGCCTCGGTCTCCACGATAATACCGCCCACACCGTCGACCAGCAGCACTGCCCCGATCAGATCCTGCGCCACGTCAGCGGCGGGGCGTTCGAAGAAGGCTCGGAGAAGGGGGGGCAATTCGGATGGGTAGCAGGGTTGGTTATGACCTTGTGCCTCGATAGCTGCCCGGCGGCATTGAGTGAAGTCCTGACCAGGTGGCGGCAGGCGCCCCGGATGACGCAAGCCGAGCGAGAAGGAATCGATTGATCGGGAGCTAAAAAGGATGATCGGGAGCAAAAAGAGAACCATCTGAGCTAAAAAGGAACGATCTGGAGCAAAAAAGAAGCGGAATCCACTTAATGAAGCCGGCTTGCAAGCGTCACCTAGCGGCCAGGCCGATAGCCACTCGCGTGAAGAGAACACTCGTGTCCGATGTTACATTGTGGCTTCCATCTTTTGCGCTTTCTTTGGCGATTTCGCTGGATCTCCAATCCGGACAGGGGTTACTATGCGGGGTAGTTCGTCCTGATACTGCTGCACGAAATCGTATCCCGTTCGGCTCATATAGAAGCCACTGAGCCTTCTGTTTGAATAGCCTCGCAAGGGGCTGCGGGTGACGCTCACGGAAATCGCTGATATTGCGGAAATCCGGCTGGTTCGGCCCCGACGACTCCTCGGGCAAAGTGGCCCGAAGTTCTGAAAGAAACCAAAATAGATAGGAGCAGACCTGTAACGATAGGAGCGGACCTGTAACAACGCCGTGAAAACGATTGACGCGTTTTGATCTCAAGATCATACTGTTGTGTG
>JAFAHH010001075.1 GCA_019237355.1 Acetobacteraceae bacterium
CGTGGCGTCAAGGGCCGATGTCGACCGATGCTCGGCTTCAAGAGCGTCCCATCAGCAAGACGATATTGCCGCGGTCACGACGAACTCCGCAACTTCTTCCGCTCTCGATCTCGCATGTGCCAACACGTTCCCGCCGCTACACGGCGCTTTCACTACATGCGCCGGACAGCCATCGCGCTTGATATTCTGGAAGCTGCTTGAACAGGAGGCTCCGCAGCCCGAGAATGTTGCTCCGAGCAGGCTCGAAAGCTGACAGAGCCAGTGTCGCAACAAACAGGAAAACCTTCACCCGTCCACCGGCGATCTCTACGGTTCGCTCGCCAAAATCGATCTGAAGCTGGTCCCCAGGTCGCGTCTCAAACCGCATCGTCGCCCGTGCTTCGGCCACAAGCTCGCGCCGCAACGGTGCCACCGCCCGTTCTACTGTCCGCAGGCTGACGAAAACGCCTCTCTCCGCCGCCAACTCCTGGCGGATCACATCGGCATTGCCGCTGTGCCGGCAAAATCGCTCCGCCAGCCACTCCGACAATCCGTCGAGCTGCTTCGACCGCGACATCCCGACACACGGCTGCCAGCTCCCACACGACAGCCAGCGCTTCACGGTATTCCGGGAACAGCCCAGTTCCGCGGCAATCCGCTTGGTTCCCCACCCCAGCTCCTTCAACCTGATCATCGCCGCCACCTCGTCCGGCGCCTTCATCTCTGTCCTCCGCGGATCCCCCGTCCGCGGATCGCCTTCCATCTCCGATGCCATGCGACCTCCTACACACGACGGGGGTCAGTTCCTCGCGTCGCCAGGGGGTCAGTTTCTGATGTCGCCCGACACGGAAGGGGGTTTAGATCTGTTGATTCTCGTTCCGATCTGGCTGCCCTAGGACGAAGAGCTGTATCTCAGAGTGATAGGATTTCACATGCAGACCACGTTCATCGAGGCCAACGGGTTGCGCTTTGAGGTGCTGGAGGAGGGCAGCGGCGACAAATTGGCGCTGTGCCTGCATGGCTTCCCGGAGCATGCTGTCTCGTGGCGACACCAGATACCGGTGCTGGCGGGAATGGGGTATCGCGTCTGGGCGGTGAACCAGCGCGGATACGGGCGCACCAGCCGGCCCGCGCACGTCACGGACTACGCTGGGGGGCATCTGCTGGACGACGTGGCGGCGTTGATCGATGCCGCGAACGCCAAGGGTGTCGTGCTGATCGGGCATGATTGGGGCGGGATGGTCGCCTGGTGCTTTGCCGCCAGGCAGCGCCGCCCATTGGAGCGGCTGGTGATCATGAACGCTCCGCATCCTCTGTGCTTCCGTGCGGCACTGAAGCACTGGCGGCAGCTGCGCAAATCCTGGTACGTCGCGTTCTTCCAGCTGCCGCGACTGCCGGAGCGGATGTTGGCAGCACAGGGGGGCGCTGCCGTGCGACGGATATTCGCCGGTGTGGCGCTGCCGCCAGAAGTGCTTGCTGTCTACACGAGGCAGATCACTGAGCCCGGTGCCGCAACGGCAATGCTGAACTGGTATCGAGCCATACGACTCTCGAGCTCACAAATACTGAATCTGACGCACGTAATCGATGTGCCAACCTTGATTGTGTGGGGCGAGCGGGATGTAGCGCTGGATCCGATCTGCCTGAACGGTACTGACCGCTATGTACGAGATCTAACCGTAAAGCGGTTGCCCGGTGTATCTCATTGGGTGCAGCAAGATGCACCACAGGTGGTAAACGAGCTGCTGCGGGAATTCTTACGCTTACGCTAGCCGCAAAGGCCGGCACGCGACGTCCGAGACCGTCTCCTCGGCTCCCTGAGGATCGGGAGCCAACGCAGCCAATACCCGCCCGCGGATGCGGTAAAGAAGGCCGGTCGCCCCCCTGCCATTGCGGGAAATTGAGAGAAGAACCCTGTTTGGCTCGATTGGCATTGGCACCTCTTTTCCGCCACTTTATCAAAGCGCCCGTAGTTACGAGAACGGCCTCATGGCTAACGCTTTCTGCCCGAGGTGGCGAGTGCACAATTTAAGACTTTTGCTCAGGCCCCAAGCCCGCCGAATCCCGCTCTGCTTAGCATTTCCCGACTTGGGAGAGAAACCCTTTGAGGTGGAACGAATAGCGTCGAGACAGTATGCACCATCTTCTTAGGGAGATCTTGCAAGGCCACCCATTCGATACGCGGCTCGCATATAGCGAACGGAGATGCCTCATATATACAAACCACGTACTCTGGAGGATAAAACTCGCTCAGATAGGCCGCAAGAATTTTCAACCCTCGGCTAGGATCAAACCCCGAATTGTGCCTGTGCTCTCCTATTACGCCAATCTGCCAAAGAATTAGGCCAACCGTGGTGTCAGGCTTCTTTTCGTAAATGATGAAGTAAGATGCCTCATAGCTTACGCAGCCTTGTGCGGCAGGGTCAAATCCCAGGTCAGCAAAAAGACAGTCTTCTGCGGATAAAGACGGTATCATAGAGGCTTTCCGACCTTTGCCGCGAACTATTCTTATGGCTTCGTGTGAAGGTATACACCCGGATGACCGTAAAACGCAGCGCAGACGCTGTGACCGTTGTCAACCGAGGTTACCAGAGCCTCGGCCATACGCTGATAGCAGTGCAGGCGATCCTTGCCTTCCACGTAGAACGAGTGCAACGAGACGGCATCGGGACGCAGGTAAAGAAGATGCAATTCTGTAATTCGATCTGCGACTAGGTAAAAGAATTTATCGCAATTGATAATGTGCGCAGTGATCTCTTTGGTTAGGGGGGATTGGCGAATCCCGGTCCCAACGATAGTCAGGCACCCGGCTTTATCAGTTGGCGCGGCTGAGGATATGGCCGGGTCTCCCAACTTTCAAACCCTCACTTGCACCGGTTAGTGGATTATAGGAACGGGTAAAACGTAGACGGCCCCTTCCGCTGCGACGCCGCTCCCCGCAAGAGCCTTGCGCTCTTGTCGCCGCTCTTTACGACCGCGACGTGCTCGGGTGGGAGACCGTATTCCTGCGTGACCGTATCTGGGTTGGCAGCGTAGCGAGCGCTCAGTGCAGGATCATTCCCGAGGTCGTGAAGCAGCTTCGCAAGTGGTGGCAGGACCGGACCGATAGCCATACGGAGCCTTCGTTTTTGCTAGGTCAATGCTATGCCTGACGTCCGTCCTTGTAAAGTCATGGCCTGCAACGGGGACCACGTTCGCCCGTGTCTGAAGGGCTGTTCCTCACCGCGCCGCTTGCAAATCGTGCCATGCCCGCGGCCTTGTTGCACAAGTCAAGACTTTCCGGCATTCCCTTGACCCAATACCGTCAAAGGGTTACAAGACCCGTAAGATATGCCCGAAAAGACCCCGCAAAAACGCCGTCTCGGCTATGCCCGCGTCAGCACCTACGGCCAGACACTTGACGCGCAGCTTGAGCAGTTGCGCAAGATGGGCTGCACGCAGATTTACCGGGAGAAGGTCACGGGCGCACGGGCCGACCGGCGGGAACTGTTGAAGCTGTTGAAGGCCATCGGCCCCGGCGACGTGGTGGCGGTAACGCGCATCGACCGATTGGCCCGCTCGACCTTCGACCTGTTCGCCATCGTCAAGCAGATCGTGGACGCCAAGGCACGATTCCGGTCACTGGCGGAAACCGTGGGCCGACACCTCGACCAGCTCCGGGCGGCTGACGATCGCCGTCCTCGGCGGGCTGGCGGACGTGGAGCGCGACCTCATCCGCACCCGCACGGCGGAGGGGCGCGCGGGCAGCACATGGGCCGACCGCCCAAGCTCACCCCGCAGCAGCAGAAAGAAGCACGGC
>JAFAHH010001106.1 GCA_019237355.1 Acetobacteraceae bacterium
GCGCCGCGCCGACCGAAAGGAGAGCCATGCCGAACGCGAAGCTGCCGTGAGGCCCGATCTGCATCAGCCAGTGAAAGTCAAAAACTGGATCGGCAAGCCTGTAGTATGCGGCATCGGGAACCAGCAGGACGGCCGCCAGCGCGCCTATGCCGCCCCCGCGACCTCCGAGGGTATCTCCTAACGAATAGGCGCCACATCCGAGGATGATAAAGCTGAGTGGCGTCCAAAATGCTGTGACGGCGCTTAAGGCCGGGACGCCGGCGAAAGAGACCAGTATCGCAGGCACCATGTAGCTGCCGTAATGGTAGATTGGCAATGGAAGGCCTGAGGCGAATATGTTCCCGATCTGACCGGAAGCGGCACATTGTGCAACCTCGGCGCTGTGGATGAAAAAGTCGGACCACGCCAGGAAAACTCCGGAATCTAATAGGTGGCCATACGAAACCACAGCTCGCCAGGACCAGAGGACTGTA
Organism: Acetobacteraceae bacterium; assembly: GCA_019237355.1. GTDB lineage: Bacteria > Pseudomonadota > Alphaproteobacteria > Acetobacterales > Acetobacteraceae > JAFAHH01. Next base: position 474 of record JAFAHH010001106.1, read on the forward strand.
GATCCGCAGATCAGGGCAAGAATTGCCATCTCGGATCGATAATCGCGCGGCTCATAGATAATGCGGGATCGAGACGGGAGGGCCGCGGCAGTCACGATTATGGCGGCAGCGATCGCGACTCCCCATGCCATTCGCATGCGCAACCCCAGCGTGAGCGCAAAAAGGATTGTCGAGAGGACACCAAAGCCCGTCGCGTATCTGGCGCCGATCCTCGACAGAGCCCGAGAGGACGGAGATAGCAACACCAGGGTGCATTTGCCGGCCAATAACGTAAGCGTAATTACAGCCGTGACGGTCACACCGGCGGCCAATGAGACATGGCCAAGACTCACGCGCAAACAGCCAATTAACGTTCCGGAAAGAATCCAAACCGATATAATTTCAGACCGGGTAAGGAGCCGAAAAAGCCGTTTCGACGTCTCGCCGTTTACCCGATTCGACAGGCGGGCGAGATGCTGGTGCAGGGTCGTCCAGAAATCAATGCGCTCGGTCGCGATGCGTTGTGCTGCGATGGAGCCCCGACCGGCGCCATAGTTGTGGGGAACTTTGCCATTGCTGCACCGGGCCTCAACGAGCCTGGCTTGCAGCCGGTGACCGGCCTCTCGGAAGCGGGTGAACATGCAGTGCAGGTATCAGCGGCCGTTCGATTCGGAACAGTTGATGCCACTACGCCGCGGCGCCCCGGAAATAGGCCGTCAGCCGCGCATAGCTTACGTGTTTGAAACGGCACGGGGCATAGTCTCAGCAACAGCGGCGGCGTGATTGATGGACGAATACATTAGTATTCCTGGATCTTGGTAGGTGCATTGGTTATCATTGCCGCCTTTCTCTTTCGCCTTTTTCGCGCGGCGAAGGACGACTACCTGAGCCTGAGGCTGTATCTTTGAACGGCTCTGCAACCCGCAGTGCCGGTCAGCGATCCGGGATCTCGGGGCGCACAGTGCAGCGCCCATCACGACGGTTCGATAATGACCCCGCGGCCAAAGCGGCATTTGACGAGTTTAAGGGCGTCTATGCGTCCGTCCTCGACGACGCGAAGCAAGCGGCCGAGAACAGCCGGTTCCTGATTTCCGCTCTGTCTAGAGCGGCTGCTATAGCAAGCCTCAGATCAGGAAAGGCCCGCCGTAAGGCGCTCCTCGATCAACTCCAATCGAAGACATTTCCGCCGGCGAGAACATGTGCGGCAGAAGCCAAGGCAAGAGCCCTAGCGCTGGCCGAAGCTGTGGGGGACGGTTTTCGACTCGTCGATGCGCCATCACAGAGAAACGCTGACGGAGAGACCAACGTGCATAATTACATCATCACGGCGTTTGATCAGGAGCCTCGAGACGCGGGTCCCTTGGCTCTTCTGAATAGCATCACGCGGCGCCAGCACGGGCTGGATGCGGATGACAGAAACGGCCGGGGTAGCCGAGGCCGTCCCGTTGCGTCCCGGTCTATCCCGCTTCTCTTTGTGGACTGGCTTGTGGACCCGCTCCGGCTCACTTCAAAGTTTTCGCGGCATTTCGATTGCTGTTGCCCCATCCTTGGCGGATGGGGTGTCCATAGAAGCAGCGTCCCAGGGCATCCTCTGTCGCCCCATCCCTGGAGCGATTTCAATATCTTAACTCGCCATTAACCGCGCAATGTGCCCTATTGACCCCGGCTTTCCCGACGCCATTTTGGGAACAGTCTTGGGAACGGACGATGGCTGGCAAGCTCACGGCGACCGCCGTCAAGAACGCGACGCAGCCAGGTCGCTACAGCGACGGCGGCAATCTCCACCTCTACGTCAAGGAGGCTGAGCGCCGGACGTGGGTCTTTCGCTATATGCGCCGGGGCAAGAGCCGGGACATGGGCCTGGGGGCGTATCCGGATGTCTCGTTGTCCGAGGCGCGGGAGAGGGCCGCGACAGCACGCAAGCTCCTGCGGGACGGCATCGACCCTCTTCAGGAT
>JAFAHH010000082.1 GCA_019237355.1 Acetobacteraceae bacterium
GCGATGCCCTCGGCGCTCTCAAGCTTGATGGCAAGCAGCAGCTCGCCCTCCGGGTTCAGCGGCCAGGGGTCGCAGCGCGCGAGATATTCCTCGGCGGAGATCCCCCAGATCGGGGCGGCGGTGGATTCCGAGCCGCGGCCGCGCGTGCCAAGACCGAGCCCGCTACCGCCGCCCGCCTCCCGCTGTGCGCCGCGCATCCGGGCAACGGGCGAGGGAATCCCGGGGTCGACCCCGGCCGACTGATGCGGGTAACGGCACGCCTCGACAAAGGCGCGGACGGCTTCGGCCGACTCGGCCTGGCATAACAGGATTCCGTGCACCCCGCGGCCGAGGATCTGGCGGAACTGCCAGGCGTTGAAACGGACATTGTCAGCGTCGGTGCCATTGACCGGGGCCTCGACGATGACCTTTGGCGTGCGGTGCCCCGACCGGGTCGGGCCGCCATCGACAAGACCGCGCATGTACTCGGCAAGACCGGCCATATCGAACGCGCCGTGCTCCATGCCGACATTGATGTAGTCGGCCCAGGTGTGCGCGTCCCGTTTTCCCTGTTCGTATGTCAGCGTGTGACCGCTATGGCCGCCGACATAGTAGATCGCCTGACCTTGCTCCAGCAGTTCGAGGGCGCGATTGATGCGGCCCGGCATGATCGTCTCCTTCAACGGCAGCGGTAAGCCGTAGCTGATCGCCTCTATGCAGGCTATATCGGCTGAGCGCCGCACGCCATCCGGATTCCTGGAACGGGACTCGCGTGCGCTGAACAGGAGATGATCATGTTGCAGCCATCTGCTTCCCGGCGCCGATTTCGATCTTTCGGTGTAAAGCTGGTCATCGCAGCCGTTTTGCTGCTGGTCGGCGCGCCGTTCGGATCGTCTCGATCGGCGGCCGAGAGTGCGCGCTCCATTCCGCCGCCGATCCTCGACCAGCCGGTTGACCCGCAGGCGACAACAGAGGTTGCGGTTGTTGCGGGCGGCTGCTTCTGGGGCGTCCAGGGGGTGTTTCAGCATGTCACCGGTGTTACCGGCGCGGTCTCCGGTTATGCCGGGGGCTCAGCCGGCACGGCCCATTACGAAATGACGACCACCGGCACGAGCGGGCACGCTGAAGCGGTGCGCATTACCTTTGATCCCCGCCAGATCAGCTATGGGCGCATCCTGCAGATCTTTTTTGCGGTCGCCCATGATCCGACGGAGCTCAACCGCCAAGGGCCCGATATCGGCACACAGTATCGCTCGGCAATATTTCCGACAGATCCGGAGCAAGCGCGAATTGCCGAGGCCTATATCGTGCAGCTCAATCAGGGCCATGCGTTCGATGCCGCGATTGTCACCAAGATCGAGCCCGGCAAGGATTTCTATCCGGCCGAGGCGTACCACCAGGATTTTTTGACGCGCAACCCGAGCAACCCGTACATCGTCGTCAACGATTTGCCAAAAATAGCGGCGCTGAAGCGTCTGTTCCCGGACCGTTACCGCTCCACCCCGGTGCTGGTCGCCGCCGCGGGGCCGCGCAGCTGACCTGCTCCCGCCACAGACCGCTCTAAGGCTTCTTTCCCCTGCTTGCAGTGGAAATGCAGAGGAAAATTGCAAATTTCCCCAGAATCAAAGCCCCTTGGCCCGTAAAAAACTGAAGTGTATCAATGGGTTATGCTTCGATTCCGCTACTCGGCCGAGCAGCGGAATTGCAGGGGAACGAGCAGGGGAACCGCAGCGGAATTGCAGGGGAATTGGATCGACCGATGCGGAGAGCGACCGTTCCTGTTGCGACCTCGGTGATGGAGGATAAGGCCACTTCGAGCGCTGGGTGACGAGCTGGCAGCTGTCGCGTTCTTTGTTGATTTGGGTCAAGGCAGCACGGCAGGTTCCGGCTATAGGCTCAGGCTTCGGTTCGTTAATTCGCAGAGCAAAGCAATGTCGTCATCGCTCAGAGTGATCGCCGCCTGTGCCGCCCTCGTCACCTGGCTCCCCGCTCAGGCGCAATATTTGGGACCTGTGCTCCAGACCAATGTCGCGCTGACCAAGCAGGATCTTGAGATTATCCGTCAAACCGTCAACGACCAGGTGCACGGAAAGCCGGTTGGCACCACCGTCAAGTGGAGCAATCCGGACTCGGAGAATTCCGGCAAGGTGACGCTTGTCCGGAAATTCAGGCGCAGCGGCGAGCAGTGCGAGACCCTCGATTATCGATTGATAACCAAGCGCAAACCCGTCGGGCCGGAGCATTACAGGCTCAGCAGCTGTTTGCAGCCCGATGGGCAATGGCAGTTGATCTGAGTTAAAGTCGATGAAATAGGCGACGGTCCGCGCGGGAAAGCGGTCGGCGAGATTGCCGACAAACGGCGACAATGTCAGCAGCATCGCCAATGCATTGGCGAACAACTACAACTCGCGCCCGACCTTGAGGTCGGGGGTGATCTGGTAAGGCATGATCGGAGAAGCCTGCGATGAAGCGCATCCACTTGTTTTCGATAGTATCTGCTATTGGGCTGATTTCGACTGCTGCATTTGCCCAGTTTTTTTATCCTAACTTCGACGTCGGGAAGGCTATGGAGATTGCCGGTCAAAAGGTTTTCGCCGAACGTTGTGCTGTCTGCCACGCACAGAAGGTGGGCGGGCGTCTCCTCGGTCCGAGCCTCAGAGGCGTTGTCGGGCGACCCGCCGGATCCGTTGCGGGATTTCCCTATTCCGATGCCATGAAGAAGTCCGGGCTGACCTGGACGGAGGA
>JAFAHH010000095.1 GCA_019237355.1 Acetobacteraceae bacterium
GGATGGCACAGGCGCCGGGACGTCTTGGCTCACGCGACGAGCCCTCTTAACTCGAGCTCGCGCCGGGCTTCGGCCACACGATCGATGGCCTGCTGTTGTTCCACCCAGGCCGCAAGCTCATCGAGACTGTCCGCAAAGTTGCGGCGAGGGCGGTAGCCGAGCTCGGATTGCGCCAAGGTGATATCGCCGAAACAATGGCGGATGTCACCCATCCTGGCTTTGCCGATGACTTCCGGCTCCAGGTGGGGGCGGCCCATCGCACCGGCAATGTTGCAGGCGACCTCGAGAATGCTGACATTGCGCCCGCTGCCGATATTGAAAACCCGGCCGGCCGCTTCAGGCCGCTCGAGCGCCAGTACGAACGCGCGCGCCACATCTTCGACATGCACAAAATCGCGCCGCTGCGCGCCATCTTCGAAAACGAGCGGCCGCTCATTGTTCAGCAGTCGCGAAGCGAAAATCGCAAGAACGCCTGTATACGGGTTCGATAAGGCTTGGCCAGGTCCGTAAACGTTGAACAGCCGCAGCGCGACACCATCCATGCCGTAGGCCGGGGCGAGCGTGAGGGTAAGCCGCTCCTGGGCATATTTGGTCAGTGCATACACGGAGGCGAGATTCGGACGCTTCCATTCTGGTGTTGCAATTGGCTGCAGCGGGTTGCCGTCCGGGCCTGCCGGGTCCCACCCGGCGGAGAGGGAACGCTGTGAGCAGCGCATAGCATCTTCTACGACCCGGCCGCACCGGGTTTGATACAGCCCCTCGCCATAGATGCTCATCGATGAGGCCACAACGATGCGGCCCACGGGGCGATCGATAAGCTGCTGGAACAGAACCGCCGTGCCGTGATCATTCACCGATACGTAGCGGTCGACTGCATACATACTCTGACCGACCCCAACTTCGGCGGCCAGATGTATTAGCTTATCAACCCCGTGCAGCGCACGCCGCACCACATCGGCATCGCGGATGTCGGCATGAACGAACTCAACATGCCGAAGGACCGGGTCACGCGGCCTGTCGCCGGGATGCACCTGCTCCAAAAGACTATCAAGCACGCGCACTTCGTAGCCGCGTTGCAGGAGTGCGTTGATCAGGTGCCGGCCGATGAAGCCAGCCCCACCAGTGACCAGGACGCACTCCGTCATCGGGTGCGCTTTATGGTTTCAGATCCTAAACGCATGATCATCCTCTGCGAGAAGAAAACGCGAGGGTGCCCGGCCATCGCCGGGTTGAACATCCAAGGCACAACATTGTTCCCGATTCTCTTACCTTTGGGAAGAAGCGTTGCGGCGATGAGCGCTGCGGCTTAGCCTATTTTGTCAGCGCTGGAGATGGCTTCGCATGAAACTCGGGGAGGCGGTTGCAGAAATTCTGAAGCGGGAAGGGGTTGAGCTCTTATTCGGCTACCCCGTGAACCACCTGCTTGAATATGGGGCACAGGCTGGGATCCGCCCCATCATCGTGCGTCAGGAGCGTACCGGGCTGCATATGGCGGATGCGCTCTCCCGCCTCACCTCTGGGCGCAAAATTGGTGTCTTCGCAATGCAGCACGGGCCGGGCACGGAGAACGCCTATGGCGGGATTGCGCAAGCTTATGGCGAATCGGTTCCCATTCTGGTCGTGCCGCAAGGCTATCGGCGGTCCATTGCGCACATCCCACCGAACTACAATCCGGTGATCAGTATGCGGACCATCACCAAATCCGCTGAGCCGGTGGTGATCGCCGCAGACCTATTCAATGTGTTTCGCCGGGCTTTCAGCCGGCTGCGCAATGGGCGGGGTGGGCCTGTGCTGGTGGAAGTGCCGGCCGATCTTTGGGACGAAGAGGTTGCAGAGCCGCCGGCGTATCAGCGGGTGCTGGGCACGCGTTACGGCCCCGAGCCGGCGGCGGTGCAGCACGCCGCCTCCCTACTGCGCGAAGCGAGGCGGCCTGTGATCTATGCGGGTCAGGGTGTCCATTACGCGCGCGCGTGGGAGCAGCTTAAGGAACTTGCCGAACTCCTCGCTGCGCCCGTAGCAACGAGCCTGAGCGGCAAGAGCGCCTTCCCGGAAGATCACCCATTGGCTCTGGGATGTGCTGGCCTCGCCCATCCCCGAACGGTTCCGCAGTTCTTCAACCAAGCCGATGTGATTCTCGGTCTAGGGTGCAGCTTTACCGAGACGGTGTTCGGTTTTGCAATGCCGAAAGGCAAGACAATTATCCATGCCACACTCGACCCAGATCACCTGAACAAGGATGTGCACGCGGCCGTCGGGCTCGTGGGCGATGCCGGCCTCGTCTTGGATGCGCTGCTCACGGCTCTTCGGCCGCAATTGGGCGACGCTCGGGACGCATCAAGTGTTGCCGGTGAAATCGCTGCGATCCGCGAGGAATGGCTCGCAACATGGATGCCCAAGCTCACCTCGAATGACACGCCGCTCACGCCGTACCGCGTGATCTGGGACCTGATCCGTACGACCGACCCCAATAACACGATCATCACCCACGACGCGGGCAGCCCGCGCGATCAGCTTACGCCGTTCTGGGTCGCAACGGCCCCGCTGAGCTATATCGGCTGGGGAAAGACCACCCAGCTCGGCTATGGGCTAGGACTGGCGATGGGGGCCAAGCTCGCTCGCCCTGAGAAGCTTTGCATCAACGTTTGGGGCGACGCCGCGATCGGGTTTACGGGCATGGATTTCGAAACCGCGGTACGGGAACGCATTCCAATCCTTTCGATTCTCCTCAATAATTTCTGCATGGCTATAGAGCTTAAGGTGATGCCGGTCTCTACCGAAAAATATCGCGCGACCGACATAACCGGCGATTATGCTGCCATGGCCCGCGCGTTCGGGGGCTATGGCGAGCGCATCACCGAACCGGCCGAAATCGTGCCAGCGATCAAAAGAGGTATCGCGCATACCGAAGCCGGGACGCCGGCATTGCTCGAGTTCATTACCAGCAAAGAAACCGCAATCTCGCGATAACATGAGCTCGGCCATGCAGCCCGAATCGCCGCCTCTGCCACGCTTGAGCGGCGTGCTCGAGACCTCGCTGTATGTTGCGGATCTCGACCGTTCCGAAGCGTTCTACCAGCATTTGTTTGGGTTCGAAATTTTCCTGCGTGACGGCCGGATGTGCGCGCTGGGCGTCCCGGGAGGTCATGTTCTGCTGCTGTTCAGGCACGGCGGTTCGGCGCAGCCTTCGCCAGCGCCAGGCGGATTTATTCCAGCGCACGATGGGCAAGGACGGCTGCATCTTTGCTTCTCGATCCCCGTTGGATCGCTTGGCGATTGGGAAAGCCGGCTTGAGGAGGGGGGTGTTGCGATCGAGAGCCGGATAACCTGGCCGCGAGGGGGCACAAGCCTTTATTTCCGCGATCCCGATGGGCATTCGCTAGAGCTAGCCAGCCCAGGCCTGTGGCCAAACTACTAGAGCGGGATGACTCCCAGGTCAAGTCATCCCGCTCTAGGATTCTTGATTTTAAGAGCGCGATTCAGGCTTTCCGACGATTCCGCCTCAAGCCATCGCGCTCTAAAGCGTGATGGCTTGAGATCGAAGCGTTCATGCTCTAAGTCGGTTTCAGAGCGCGATTCAGGCTTTCCGGCGATCGGACCGCAATCCGGCCCCCATTTCGCCCGCAAAATGCGACCCGGCGCCCGCGCATTGGGAACCCGAGTCCGCCTCAAGCATAGCGGCTCTAAGACAGGATTCCGCCCTCCAGGAGGAGAATTCGGTGAGCTGGTCTTTCCCCATCGGGGTCGTTTACGGCACCGTAGTCCGCGTCCACATCACCTTCTTGCTGTTCCTCATTTGGATTGCGGCCGCCCATTATGCGCAGGGCGGCACGCAGGCCGCGGTGCAGGGCGTGGTATTCATCCTGCTGCTATTCCTATGCGTGTTGCTCCACGAGTTCGGCCATGTTCTGATGGCGCGGCGCTATGGAGTCCACACGCCAGATATTACGCTACTGCCGATTGGTGGCGTTGCGCGGCTCGAACGGATTCCGGAGCACCCGACGCAGGAGCTTCTGATCGCACTCGCGGGTCCAGCGGTAAATGTGGTGATCGCCGCCGTGCTCTTCCTGCTGTTTGGTGGAACGGTTTCTGAGCAAAGCGTGGAGCTGCAGAATTCTGGGGTTAGCTTCGGTTCACGCCTCATCTCGGTGAATTTGTTCCTCGTGATTTTCAACCTCATCCCGGCTTTTCCAATGGATGGCGGCCGGGTGCTTCGGGCCCTGCTGGCTTACCGGCTCGGATTTGTCCGCGCGACGCAAATCGCTGCCGCAGTGGGGCAGGGGTTCGCGTTTCTACTCGGAGTGCTTGGTTTGTTTGGTAATCCCCTCCTGTTATTCATTGCATTATTCGTTTGGCTGGGTGCTGCGTCTGAAGCGCACGTCGCCCAAATTCGCCAGATTTCACGCGGGCTGATCGTTGCGGATGCAATGATCACGCAATTCGAGAGTCTCTCGCCGGCGGCCCGGGTGGAGGATGCTGTCCAATGCCTGATCCGCACGACGCAGCACGAATTTCCGGTCGTGGATGGGGCGGGACGGCTTCGTGGGGTGCTCACGCGGGACGCCATGATCCGGGCACTTCGCGAGCACGGACCTGATTTTCCGGTTCTCGAGGCCATGCATCGAGATATTCCGGTAGTCAATGCGAGGCAGAACCTGGATCAAGCACTACGGCTTTTGCAGCAAGGTCAGTTGCCGGCGGTCGGCGTTGGGGATAGCACGGGCCGGCTCGTCGGCCTTGTGACACCTGAGAATATTGGCGAGATGATGCTTGTCCAGGCGGCCCAATCCCGGCATCCACCCCAGAATCCGTGGGCCGCGGCGCGCGGCTTTGGGCCTCGAGCGTGATGACTTCCGGTCGAAGCCATCACGCTCTATGGCTTTGTTCTTCAGAGCGCGATTCAGGCTTTCTGATGTTTCTGGTCAAGTGCTTCTGGTCAAGCGATCGCGCTTAGGACCGTCCGTGCCGATGATAGGGGTGGCCGAGCGCAATGGCCCGGGCCCGGTAAAGTTGCTCTGCCAGCATAATACGCACGAGGAGATGCGGCCAGGTGAGCTGGGACAGCGAAAGAACGTAATCGGCGCGTGCGATCACCTCGGCGTGCAACCCCTCAGCGCCGCCAATCACAAAGCAAAGCGGCCGCGAAAGCCACCGCTCCAACAGCGCCGCGAATTCTTCTGTACCCGGCGTGGCGCCGCCGCGATCGAGCGCGACTATAAAATCTGATGAAGCTGCTGCGGCCAGCAATGAATGCGCTTCGCGGCGCTTGATCTCTGCGGGGGAGCCCTGGGCCTGGGCGATCTCAATGACAGATAGTTTTGGCCGCAAGCGCATGGCGTAGCGGGCAAATAGCTCGGATTCTGGTCCACGGCCCAAACGGCCGACCGCGATTAGGCGCATTCTCCTTCCGGGCGCATCCCGCCCGGCTGCAAGCTCACGACAAGGAAGACGCGTCCGTCAAGGGTCAGAATAGCGTGCTAACGTATGCGGCCTAGTTGCGGAGCAGCGCGCGAGGGAGCATGCTTCGTGTGGGAGCGCGGGTCATTAGCCCGCCCTCCCCCAGTAAATTTGTCTTCAACAGAAGTAATGTGAAGGAAACGTATGCTCACACGCCACGGATTCATGCCGACCAGGCGCCAATTGTTGACCTCAGCCGCGATGGGCGCCGCCGGGTTGATGCTGCCGAAAGCCGGATCGGCGAAGATGCCGATGGACCTGCCCCAGGCGCCCCAATATTACCGGTTCAAGCTCGGTAATGCCGAGTGTACCGTCGTTAGCGATGGGGTGCTCCCGCTCGGCAACCCTGAAGACTCCTTTGATAACATCGAGAAAGCTGAGATCGCCCGCGAGCTGAAGGAGCATTACCTCCCGCTCAACAAGACCGATCTCGAACAGAATGTTCTGATCGTGAACTTTGGCGATCGCGTCGTGCTTTTTGACACCGGAATGGGAACGGATCGGCTGTTCGGGGATTCGACCGGCAAGCTGCAAAACGCTCTGCAGCAGGCGAGAATTAACCCGACCGATGTGGACGCGGTGGTAATGAGCCATGCTCATGTGGACCATTGCGGTGGGCTGATCGCGGATGACGGCAAGCGCAATTTCCCCAACGCGGGGTATTTTATCGGCGAGCCCGATTTCGCCTACTGGACCGATGACGCCAAAATACCAAGAGATTATCCGGCGCGTCCACATTTCCTCAATCAAGCGCGCAAGAACCTGCTGCCCGTGAAGGAACAGCTCATCTTCTACAAGAACGAACAGGAAATCCTGCCGGGCGTCACCGCGCTATCCGCTCCGGCCATACCGTTAGCCATACGATCTTTATGATCAACTCCGGAAATGAGCAGCTTTGCTATATTGGGGACCTCGCTCACCATCCGGTTCTGCTGCTCGAACGTCCGCGCACGCACTTCAAGTACGACACAGACCCGGCACAGTCGGCCGAAAGCCGGGTGCGTTACATGAACATGTTTGTCGCCAATCGCATCCCGATTCTCGCTTATCACTTTGCCTGGCCGGGAATTGGCCATGTCGCCAAGCAGGGGGACGGCTTTATCTACTACCCGGAGGCGGAGCACATGGCGTCCGTGCAGCCTTTGTAGGATGACCCGAGCCGATGCCAGGCGGGAGAAGCCTGGCGTCGGTTAAGCCTCCACATCGAGATCGGCGCCCCACATCTTCTCCAGCGCGTACATCGCCCGCGCCTCGGGCTTGAACAGGTGCACGATAATATCCCCGGCATCGATCAGCACCCAATCTGAACCACCCGCACCTTCTACCTGAACGCGCGCCAAGCCATGGTCGTGTAGCTTCTCCTGCAGATGACTCGCCATGGCGATGATTTGCCGGTCGGCAAGCCCAGTTGCGATGACCATGCGATCGCAGAATGTGGCTTTGCCCTCGAGGTCGAGCGCAATTACGTCTTCGGCTTTGTCGTTTTCGAGACTTACCGTGATCACCTCTTGCAGCCGATCCAGCGACTCACGTTCGGTCGAATGGCGGCGCTGCTGGGCGCGTGTGGGCCCTGCGACCGCGGCCTTTTTGAGCGCCGTCCCAGGAGTCTTTCCGGCCGCCGGCAACGCCAGCTTGGCCGGTTTGCGGATAGGGGCTTTGCGCCGCACTGGCGGCAACTCGAGCGGGGGCTTTCTAGCGATGGCAATGCTCCTGTTGCGAACGGCGGATTTCTGTGGCCGAAATCGGATCTTGCGCTCCCGGAAGGAAGACCCATGCGGGCGGTTGCTGACTTGCAAGAAGATGCGCCCGCTCAGCGGGTTTTCGTGCGTGCCGTAGCCGCTGGGCAGCACGGCTCGCCAATCCGCGATACCTATAATTCGGCCGGGGCAAAACCGCGATCGGCACCATATGGGCGATCTCCAGCCAGCGCTGCCAATCCGGAAGCTGTTGCAAGATATCTGCGCCCATTATCCAAACAAACCGCGCGCGGGGGAAGCGCCGCCGCAATGCTCGCAACGTATCGACCGAATACCGCGTTCCAAGCAATCGTTCGATCCCGGTCGCTAATATGCGTCGGCCATCGGCAATGTGCTGCGCTGACCCAAGCCGCGCGTCGAATGTGGCCATTCCCTCAGCAGGCTTCAACGGATTACCCGGCGAGACGATCAGCCAAACTTGATCGAGGCGCAAGCGGCGGAGTGCAAGCTCGGCGATGTGGCGATGGCCTTTGTGCGCGGGATTGAAAGAGCCGCCGAGCAGGCCAATGCGCGCACGGCGCCAATCCCCACGCGTAGGTACTTGATCAGAACTCAGGGGCGCACCTGGCCGCTGCCGATAACAAAATACCGATAGGTAGTAAGCTGCTCGAGGCCAACCGGACCTCGCGCGTGGATGCGGCCCGTGGCGATGCCGATTTCGGCGCCAAACCCGAATTCACCGCCATCGCAGAACTGGGTGGATGCGTTCCATATCGCAACGGCGCTATCCAGGCGGGACAGGAATTCCTGTGCAGCATTGGCATCTTCGGTAATGATAGCGTCCGTGTGCTCGCTACCGTGCCGTTCGATATGGGCGACTGCGGCGGCAAGATCGGGCACCACCCGAATTGAGAGGATCGCGTCCAGCCACTCCGTATCATAATCGGCATCCGTTGCTGGTTTTAGCCCCGGCACAACGGCGCGTGCGGCGGAATCTGCCCGGAAGTCGCATCCGAGTGCTACGAGGTCACTTACGATGAGCGGCAATAACGCTGGGGCGATCGCTTCGTCAATCAATAAAGTTTCTGTGGCGCCACAAATTCCGGGCCGCCGCATCTTCGCATTGGCCACGACCGACCGCGCCATGGCGGCATCGGCGGCTCGGTGGACATAGGTGTGGCAGAGTCCTTCGGCGTGGGCGAGGGTGGGGATCCTTGCTTCCCGTTGCACGCGCTCAACTAGCGACTTGCCGCCGCGAGGAATGAGCAAGTCGATAAATCCAGCCGCGCTCAGCATTGCAGCGACATAGGCACGGTCAGCCCCGGGCGCGATCTGGACCGCCGCTTCAGGAAGCCCCGCGTCGCGCAAGCCTATGGTCAGCGCCTGACTAATAGCGGTAGCGCTTCGGATGCTTTCTGATCCGCCGCGAAGGATCACAGCGTTACCTGACTTCAGGCAAAGCCCGGCTGCATCGGCGCCCACATTCGGTCGGCTTTCATAAACAATTCCGATTACCCCAATTGGCGAGGCGACCCGCTGGATGCGCAATCCATTAGGCCGGGTCCAGTCGGCCAGAACACGATGAAGCGGATCGGGCAAGGTGGCGATGTCTTCGAGGCCCCGCGCCATAGCTTCGACACGCGCCTCGTTGAGCATCAACCGGTCACGGAATGCTGCCGTGCCGGTGTACTCTGCTATATCGGCGGCGTTTGCCGCCAAAATTTCTGTGCTTGCGGCCCGCAAATGTCCGGCCATCGTACGCAGGGCATGATTGCGTGTCGCTTCGGGGGTTCGGGCGAGCATACGCGAGGCGTGCCGCGCGCTCTCGGCCGCCCGGCGAATATACTGCGTGGCTTCCGTCTCCATATGCATGCTCGTGCCTCCCTACCGGAGCAGTTTGGCGGCAGTCGCGCTTCGTTTCCAGTAGGAATATAGCTAGGGGCGCGATGGCTTGAGGCGGACTCGGGTTCCCAGTTCGCGAGCATCGGGTCCCATGTTGCTCGTAAAATGGGGGCCCGGGATTGGGGTCCCGATCGCCGGAAATGCTGAATCGCGCCCTAAACAAAGCTAGAGCAGGATGGCTTCGGCCTGAACCATCCTGCTCTAAAGCAACACGAGGTCGTCGCGGTGGACCAGTTCATCCCGCCCGCGCCAGCCGAGTATGTTTTCGATCTCGTCGGAGCGATGGCCTGCGAGGCGCCCTGCATCGGCGCTGCCATATCCGCAAAGCCCCCGAGCCAAAGCCTTCCCGGCGGCGTTTTCGATTACGACCGGATCGCCGCGCTCGAATGCGCCACAAACAGCCAGCACTCCGGCTGGGAGTAGTGAGCTTCCGGCGGCCAGCGCACGCTCCGCCCCCGCATCGACAACGAGAGTTCCCATCGGCGCTAAGGCCCCGGCTATCCACCGCTTACGGGCCGAGCGCCCCTCCGGGTTCGGCAGAAACCAAGTGCAGCGTGCGCCTTGGGCGAGGGCGCCCAGGGGATGGTCGATGTTGCCGCGTGCGATCGCCATCGCACAACCCGCCTGAATGGCGATGCGCGCGGCAACGAGCTTGGTTCGCATTCCCCCGCTGGAGTAGCCTGGCGGCGGCTCGCCTCCCAGGGCTTCGATTTCCGGCGTGAGGGCAGGTACGATGGGAAGGTGCTGGGCGGCCGGGTTGCGTTTGGGGTCAGTAGTATAGAGCCCGTCAATATCGGATAAGAGAATAAGTTGGTCCGCTTGAATCATCACCGCCACTCGTGCAGCAAGGCGATCATTATCGCCGAAACGGATCTCGGTCGTGGCGACCGAATCATTTTCGTTGATCACCGGAACGCAGCCGAGTTGTAGCAGTGTGTTGATCGTGGCCCGCGCGTTCAGATACCGGCGGCGGTCTTCAGTGTCACCAAGGGTAAGTAGCAATTGCGCGGCGACCAAATCTTGTTCCGCGAGCACAGCGGTCCAGGCTTGCGCGAGCCGTATCTGGCCCACCGCCGCCGCGGCTTGTTTTTCTTCCAGACGCAACCTTTTCTGCGCAAGGCCCAGGGCTCCGCGCGCCAAGGCGATAGCCCCAGATGAAACCACGATGACCTCGATGCCTCGGCCCCGCAGGCTCGCGATATCTGCAGCCATACTGCTCAGCCATTCTGCGCGAGGAGTATTGTGATCCACCACCAGCGCACTACCGATTTTCACGACTACGCGGCGGGCGGAGAGCAACGATGGCGTCATGCGGCTCGGTTATGCCGTGTGTTGGCGATTTCTGACTGCACGGCACGCAGCAGCTCTTCGACACCTTCACCTGTTGCGGCAGATAGAAGCAACACAGGGCGGCCGGATGCTTTTTTGAGTGCAGCCTGCCGCGCGGAGGCCTCGCGGGCCGTCATTGCATCAAGCTTATTCAAGCCAATTATTTCCGGCTTCCCGGCCAAGCCTGCTCCGTAGGCCCAAACTTCTTCGCGTATGGTGCGCCACGCCTGCACGACATTGCCCGCCGCCCCATCGATAAGATGCAACAGCACCACGCATCGCTCCAAATGCCCGAGGAAGCGATCACCGAGCCCGGCGCCCGCATGCGCACCGGCGATCAGCCCGGGAATATCGGCCAGAACGAATTCCTCACCCGCAGACAGCCGAACCACCCCGAGTTGGGGACGCAGGGTAGTGAATGGGTAATCGGCGATCTTTGGCCGGGCGGCAGAAGCGGCGGCGAGCAGGGTGGATTTGCCAGCGTTTGGCAGCCCAACCAGCCCGGCATCGGCGATCAGCTTAAGGCGGAGCCAGACCCAGCGCTCCTCGCCGGGAAAGCCGCGATCGGCCCGGCGCGGAGCGCGATTGGTGGAGGACTTGTAGTGCGCGTTGCCGAACCCGCCGTCGCCGCCACGGCAGAGAATCACCTGCTTGCCCGGGACGTTCAGGTCGGCAAGCAGCGTCTGCTTGTCTTTAGCAAGGATCTCGGTTCCGACAGGTACCTTGATGGTAACGTCTGGTGCGTTTGCACCGGTACGCTCTGATCCGGCTCCGTTGCCTCCCTTAGGCGCGCGAAAATGTTGCGTATAGCGAAAGTCAATAAGCGTGTTCAAATCGGCAACCGCCTCAAAGACGATGTCGCCGCCGCGACCGCCGTTGCCGCCATCGGGCCCTCCAAACTCCAGATGTTTCTCCCGGCGGAAGGCGACTACGCCATCCCCGCCATCGCCCGAGCGTAGATAAATTTTTGCTTCGTCGAGGAATTTCATGCGCGTTCAGCCATACAAGAGGCGGGCTTGCGCTCTTCTTTTCAGCAAGCACTCGTTCATCTGCCCGCCGAGGGTGGCGGCGTCTTGAGCACTATATCGGCGTGCGCAATCGCACTGATCTCCTGCGCCTGTGGAGAAGACTGGGGCGGGATCGCCGGGCTGGATGCCTGTCTACCAAATGCCACAGCGGGTAGCGGCTGCGTGCCCTGGTCGAGCCGTACGTCTTGGAACCGGTCCACCTCCAGGCCCATCGCCTGTGCTGCAATGGACGCTCGGCTGCGCAGCGCTTCTAGGGCAGCGACGTCAGCGGCCTCGATGGCGTGTTGTTGATTCTGTCGGGAGAGTTGCCAACCAAGCTGGCCAACAACCAGCCCGGCCTCCTGTAGCTGACCCACGAGGGCGAGCAACGCTTCGCCGTCGGCTCTTTCGGCTCGTAGCTCAAGCGTCTGCTGCGCCATCCACCGGACCGGCCTGTCTTCCGTCATCGCAACCGAGTAGCCCTGAACCGCAAGCTCCACACCCGACGCTCTGGCAGCAACTTCGGTGGCCTTCCTTATACGGGCATTCACCTGGCGCTGGGCTTCGGCCGGGGACGATGACAAACCGGTGGCGGCCAGACCAGCAATCAGCTCATCCGGCTCGGCCTTGCTCGTGCCCACGGCCGAAAGGTGCAGTAGCGGGTGACCTGCTAACGATGGCGGTGACTCACCTCCCGTCGCCGGGCGTTGCCCATGACCGGCTACCGGGGCGCAGACCAGCAGTCCGGCGACCGTCACGGGCACTGTCCAGCGGGAGCTACGGGTGATTACGAGATCTGGCAGCACGATCAGTAGCTCCTGTATCTTCAGCATGCAGTGCAAATGGGGAGTGGAATTCTGGGCCGGGCCTCATTGCTAGGCAGGTATATAGCGATCAGGGCTTGAAACGTTTTCTGGAGGGATTACGCCGGCAGCGACCTGGCTTTCCGCCGCAGGTTTGCCTTGCGCTCGATGAGACGGGCGGTTCCCGTCCGATCTCTTCCCCCAAGATGGACGGCTCAGCTCCCGCTGCTAAGGCAGCGAAATTCCCGAATGGCGAGGTGCATGCACGTGCTCGCGTCGCGGTAGGCGCCAGAGTTCGACCCGCAACTCCGTGCCGGGCTGATTGGTTCCTTCACTCAGCGCTTAGGCGTCAGGTCGATATGCGGTGAGTACGCGAATGCTGGCAAAACCTCGTGTGCGTGGCTGGGATCGTCGGTTATTCAGCGGGCCGGACAGAGACATGCACCCGCCCCTCACGCTTTCGGTGAAACTCAACGGAGCCGGTCACGAGCGCGAATATCGTGTGGTCACGGCCTAGACCAACATTCTCACCTAGGCGCCACTTCGTGCCGCGCTGGCGGATGATGATGTTGCCGGCCAAAACCTTCTCCCCACCGTATTTTTTCACCCCGAGGCGGCGACCTTCGGTATCGCGGCCGTTGCGGGAGGAGCCGCCTGCCTTTTTATGAGCCATTCATCATTCTCCTTCGGAAGGGGTGGGCGCCGTCTCCGGCTCCGGGCCGGGTCCAGCCGGCCGCTCTTCTGCTGTGCTCATATTTGCGGCCTGGGCCGGAGCGATTCCAGAGACACGGAGCACCGTTACATGCTGCCGATGCCCGTGCTTGCGGCGGCTGTTTTGGCGGCGGCGCTTTTTGAACACGATCACTTTGTCGAGCCGTTCCTGGGCGATCACGCGAGCGGTCACGCCCGCGCCGGGAATAGTGGGAGCGCCGAGCGTGAGCATCCCGTCAGCCCCGAGTGCAAGCACATCGGTGAAGGTGACGGTCGCGCCGGGTTCGGCTTCGAGCTTTTCGATTTTGACGACCGCGTTCGGCGTGACCCGGTATTGCTTTCCGCCGGTTCGAATGACTGCAAACATCTTGGGGTTCCTGAAGGCACACGGGGGCTGCCGGGAACCCGGCTGCCGGAAGCCGGCGTTATAGCGGGCGGACGGCGCGAGTCAAACCCACCGTCGCGTTCTGGTTGCGGCTCACGGCTTCAGTATTCTATAAGCACCGCGCCTGGGGAGAGGTGCCGGAGCGGTCGAACGGGGCGGTCTCGAAAACCGTTGTACCCCTCGTGGGTACCGAGGGTTCGAATCCCTCCCTCTCCGTCAACTATAGGTTTAGTCGTTGACCTGAAAAGAAATTAGCAGTAGCAGGGACTTAGGCGACGCCACCTTGTCCAATCGAGGCGTCCACTGGTCTTTGCTATGTCCCGCCCCATCGGAATACCGAACAGCCGCTTCCTATACGCCCGCAAAGTGGTCCCGAAGGAACTGAGGGCGATTGTCGGCCGGACTGAGTTCAAGCGCCCGCTGCACGGCGAGACCCATGCCGACATTCAGCGGCTCCATGCTCAGGCATTGGCTGAGTGGAACGCGATACTCACGGCAGCCCGCGCCAAGCTGAATGGGAAGCTCAGGACCCTTACGGCGCGGGAGGTCGATCATATCTGCGGGGACTGGTATCGCGCCCAAGTAGCGGAGCACGAGGACGAGCCGGGCTGTGAGGAAGGCGGGGATTGCTGGCTTGACGCTCTAATCGACCGGGTCGCCTGTGAGTAATGGGAGGACCCGCCCGAGTTCCAGCCGAATGCTCGCGAGCTTGCCGAGGCCGAAGAGCTACTTCGGAGTCGGGGCATTGCGGCCGATGCTGTGTCGGTTCGCAGGACCGCCTATCGGCTCTGGGAGACGAAGATCAAGTTCGGGAGACTGATGATCCGACGCTCCCTCGGGGACTGGGAACCCGACCCGGCCTTGTCCGAGTTCCCATCCCATCCCATCCCACTCACGATGCCGCCACAACCTCCCATCGTCCGCCTCGTGCTGCTGGTGTGAAGCGGTTGGGGTTTGCGGACCTAGTGGCCGCTTGGGCTGCGGAAACCCAGCCCCCGCAAAAGTCGCGGGAAACGACACGCCCCTGAGCCGGACCCCCTGGGGGGTTCAAGAGCACGATTTCAAAAAACAACCTTAACCAGTTGTTGTTTATTTTCGAAACCGATTTTCGGCTCCGGCTTCATCAGAAGAAACTCCAGAAGGCGGGGTCACGCCGTCAGCCCTCCGATGGGACTCGGATGGACTTGATCCGATACCCACGTTGACGGAGCTGCTCCAATAGGCCGTCTGGTCCCGACAGGTGTTCTGCTCCCACCGCGATGACGGCTTTACCACCGTGCTAATAGTTTTCGAGGCGGGGCATCCAGGCCCTGTTACGCCCTGCTACTATCTGATCCTCAAGGACCTGCGCATGCGTGGGGTCGTCAAAGAACTGGACCGATATTTGGTGAATTCGGTCGAAATCTCCCGCATTCAAGGCGGCGATATACGACGTGATGTGCTCATCCCCCTCTGGTGGAAGAGAATGACGGATGTTTTCAACCCAAACTGAGTCAGGAATACTTTCTAATTGGTTTTCGTTTTCAGTCTGGCTCTCCAAGCCGACAATCGGGACTTGGCGATTACGGGCAGCATCGGCAAGCAGCTCGTCTCTTGATTTCAAGCGATTGTTGGCACAAGGATAGGCGGCCGCAAACGCGGCCATCATCGGCCGCATCGCCAAAGTGAGTTCCACAGCTTGGGCAGTTAAGTCTGCCTGCCCGTCGGGCAACTTACAGACAATCCTGTCGCGAAGCGACGCAATCTGCTGGGCGGTCAGCTCGCCGACCCACGGTGCCCGCCGTAAGTGTCCCGTTGAAACAAAATCTGCCATGGCACCGGGCCATAAGCCCCCTATCGGAGACCTCGCTGGCGGCTCGCCCCGTTCGGTCTCAACAACGAGGCGGCTCGCACCATCTAGCAGCGTAGCGGAAGGCTGAACTATCCGAGGATCACCTAAGTGCATTGTCCCGAGCAAAATGCTCGAAGAGCCTTGTGGCGTCGTGATCTCAAAAGCCGGAACTCCCTGATCAGCGGCGGCTCGCGATGCAACAAGTAGCAGCGCGAAACCGAATGCACGACAGGTCGCAAGTAATATCCTCATCAGTCCCGCCTTGTCCCCCTAAGGTCAACGTGAAAATTACGCTGCTTCGTAGCGCTGTCTTTTATACCGAGCAGATCACCTTGAATCAGTGTTCACCACAACTGGGAGACCCAATCAAGGAGCTTGACTCTGATTTCGAGGAAGGTGCTCGGCTATCAGACCTGATGACGTTGGGATGAATGGCTCAGCAGCCATGTTCCGAGCGATTGTGCCTCGTGCCGGGGTAAAAGGAAGGACACCCAGCCCAGCCCAATGTGCCGGAGGTGGAGCACGATGCCATCCAATGAAGGATGCAAACCTTCGAAGGTGCGCCAGATCGGGTCCGGAACGACGACATGGGGTCCCGAGGGAAGCTCTCGGGGCACCTCGTCAACTATTTGCCTCCGCAAGTCCCCAATGGCTTGGATATGATGATCAAGCTCCTCGACACTCAGAACCGCGTCGATCACCTTTCCCTGGTCAACAACCGTGAAGCGGGCGCGCTTCCGATCCGAAGAGAGCGAGACCGAAATTGGTCCCCTATTCGCGTGAACGCCTGTGCTCGCCGATGTCGCGGGCTGCGTCACGTCTTTTTCCGCGCTCAAGTCGAACGAGGTCGCTACATTTTGCACTGCTACGGTAATCGACCCACCATCATGGTCACCAATTGTGGCGTGAATTCTACCTTCAGCATCTCGCATTACCCTAACTGCTTTGATGGGACCAGGCGGCTGATCACTGATCCACATTTCTGGAGTGGTTCCGAGTGCATCCCGAACTCGCTGCTTAAAGACCGCCGGAGGTCCGTCAAAGTCGTATCGCTCGTAGCCGTGTGGCCGCCGCACGAAGACCGTGCCGCCCGGCCGCTGAAGCCAATATACGACGATCCCCGTCTCGTCAGCGAGCTGACCCACCGATAGGCTTGCCCCACCCTCTTCAGGTGTGCCGTGGGGAACGAGGGAGCCGGGCGCGAGTTTGTCAAACAGCGGGTCCGAGACCCCATATCCGTATGAAAAGAAGTTGGCACCCTGTTCAGAGAGGAAGTAGCCCAGCGCGCACCCGCCAACATCTCTGTCGGACCAAGTCGCGAACAGATCAAGCATTGCTCTGACCGCGTTAAATAGTGCCTCGGGAACCTGGGCGCCACTTTTTGCGCCGCCAACTAGCAGCTTAAGTGACTTTGGAGCAAACGGCTCTACAAATTTGTGACGGATGCGCTGGAAGGCTTCGAACGCAGGCTGAACCCCCAGATAAAGTGCCGTCTCCTCTTTCGCCTCGCCACAATGCACACGCAGCAGCCGCGGCCTGCTACCGTCAAAGAATGCATAAGCAAACTCGTTAACCGGTTGCTCGCGAGAGCCTTTGAGCAGAAGATTTAGGCCGGCATCACCCGCGGGTTCAGTGGTAAGGGCTCTTATTAGGCGACCTGCATTGAAAGCGTCATTGCCAGCAAACCCAGCAAGGGCGGCTCGGTCCTGGCAAATCTCGATTTTCGGCGAGTGATCGGGGGACCGGATAGGTGTATCCGGCCCAATGATTGCAGTGTCGGCCACCATCCAGACATGCCCGTCGTTGATCCCCGCCACCAATAGCGACATTGTAACTCCTCGCAATTATCGC
>JAFAHH010001048.1 GCA_019237355.1 Acetobacteraceae bacterium
TAAGCGCAGCATGTGCGCCAATTACAGCCGTTACGAATGCCCCTATCGCACCGATAGCGGTGGCCGCTGGATTGATGATGGCCCTGTTGTTTAAATACCAATGCGCCGCAACGCTGAGCCAGGACACTGGCGCTACCCTTTTCGCCGCACAATGCAACGCGCTTAGGGGCGCATGAGAGGCGCCGCCGGCTGCACCGGCCGATAGCCCTGGCGCGTCGTGCGATTCGAGTCTCGATAGTCGCACTCGCACGATGTGGCTGCAGCCGTATCGGTGCCGGAACTCGTCGGGCTCAGGTATGGGTCCTCCGGGCGGCGGGCCAGGGCGGCGGCCACGTTCGGCACCAGCCGCCTATGGACCGGATGCCGGTTGCCACGTAAGGGGGGAACAGCACGCGCCCGCGTTCCATCAAGGAGATTCGCCAGGTCGGGGGAGGACGCTTCGGCCCGGGCGCGCCGCGGATCTGTCCCGCGTGAAGCGGGCTTGCTTAAACGCTTCCAGCCCAACAACCTGAAGGCCGTCGTTAAGGCGATCCGGGAGAAGAACATCCAAGTGTTCATCGTACCCCACCATCGCTGGGAGCCCGGGGACTATGAGCGCTGGAAGCACGCCAATCACACCCAGATCGCATCAGGCAAACGCCAGACTTTCGCAAAGGGCACCTGGGGTGGCGAATGGCACCCAGATTTCGTGCCGCAGGCCGGCGACATCATTATCAAGGAACATTGGGCTCAGAGCGGTTTTGCCAACACGGACCTCGACCAACAGCTCAAGCAGTATGGCATCGAGAAGGTCATCATCATTGGCCTCTTGGCCAATACGTGCATTGAATCCACGGGCCGCTTCGCGATGGAACTGGGCTATCATGTGACCCTGGTCACCGATGCGACGGCTGCCTTCTCGCAGGAGATGACGCACGCCGCGCATAAGCTGAACGGGCCAACCTATGCTCACGAGATCCTTGCCACTGCTGAACTGGTCTCAGCATTGCAGGTTGGCCGGGCCGCATCAGCCTAGGCTCTATCCCGTTTACACTCGTTGCGCGACGTGGAAGCCGAATATTGGTTCGAGAAGGTAAGTTTCCTCCGAGTGATACGATCCACGCGGCCAGCGCTTAAGCAAGTCGATGGAGATTTCCGTGACCATGCGCAATGCCCTAGCCGTTCTTGCCCTCCCAGCCATCGTGTTGTCTCGACCCGAGCTGGCGCAGGACGCTGGCTCCCGACTGTTCGGTTCCTGGCGACTCCGTTCCAGACGAAATTCGATGAGGAGACGGCACCGAAGAAGGTGTTCGGCCCGCACCCGTTTGGCCGCCTTATCCTGACGCCTGAGCACTACATGGCGTCCCATTTCCGAGACCTGACCGCAAGCCACCAGCCAATGAGGCAGCGCGAGTTGTAGAGTCGGGCCATGGTTGAAGACAACGCCTGGTCCTGCCAGGCCCGAAGAACTCCAAGAAGCGCTAGCTAGCCTTTGCCCCCACAAGCGGCCGTTTATCTGGCCAGCCAGGTGAAGAAGGTGTGGCTGCTGGCACGCGCGGGGAGCCTGCACGCAAGTATGTCGCAATACCTGGTCGAGCGAATCACGGCGCAACCGAACATTCAGGTGCTGACGCAAACTGAAATCACGGCTCTAATAGGGCCACAGGGCGCTCTCGAAGCAGTGCAGTGGCGCAACCGCGAGAGCGGTGAAGGAACCACCGGCGCAATCCGCCACATGTTTCTGTTCATCGGCGCCGATCCAAATACGGATTGTCTCGCACAATGCAATGTGGCGCTGGACGGGAAAGGCTTCGTCCGCACTGGGGGCGATTACGGAGGAGGGCAGCGTGCGTTCGAAACCAACCGCAGCGGCGTGTTTGCTATCGGCGACGTGCGCTCGGGTTCGATCAGGGGGGTGGCCGCCGCTGTCGGGGAAGGCGCGCAAGTGGTCGCTGCGGTTCATGCCTATCTCTCGCAAGCCGGAGGCGACGTTGGCACGCCCGCGCCAATTGAGAGGCTCGAACGAAAATAGCCAGGCGCGTTGCCGGTTGCCTTGTGATCATCGTTCCTGGGCGCCTGCAACTTGTGTTTTGGCAGCGTGGGCAGCCGCCCAAAGCGAGCCCGGATTGGCACGATCCGGATAAAGTTCCAGCATTTTATCGTATAGTTCGCGCGCCGTAGCGGTTTCCTCATCTAGTCGAATGAAGTCCCGTATGTATTGTCGCGTCTCTTCGATGTGCTTGGGGTCGTCGTCGCCGTCGGGGACTCTGTGTCCGGCGATCACCGCGCGAGGGTTCAATGACTCGACCTTATCAAGGGCTGCGAGCCATTCGAGCCGGGTCTGCTTGTTGGTCTCGGCAAGGTATGGATGAATTTGGTTGTAGACGGCATCACCGGCTACAACGAGCCCAATGGGCGGGACATGCAGGCAAGTCGTGTTGGTGGTATCGGTGTGCCCGATGTTTACGGCGACAAGCTTATATCGTTCAAGATCAATCTGATTATTCTCAAGCTCCTCGGCGATAGTGAGGCGCTCCGGGATCTGGCCGGGAAAGCGCGCCCTCCAGAAGCTCGCAACGTATTCCGGCGCGATTTGCCGATGCATGCCTTTGACCACATAGGAGGTTGCTACCGCCCTTACGTCAGGAAAGCGATCCTGCAGGATACTTATACCAAAGAAATGATCGCCGTGCGCGTGGGTTATGTAGATCGTAGAAAGTTTTTTCCCGCTCGCGACAATCCAATCCACCAGTTCCCTCGAATGTTCGGCCGTGAGAAAGGTGTCCACGAGTAACGCGTCTCGCTCCCCGTATACCAGCGTAACCGATGACCAAACGAAACTCCGCGAGCCTCCCGCTAAAATGGAAGTTGCTCATCAAAAAGCGCCCGAGTCTCAACCAAGGCATACCGCCTGGAAAGGAATCACTTACCTGGGTCGCCAACACGGTCTTCTTGACGGCCGCACGTGCACGGACCGACCTCCCTATCGCACAGTCGCTCACTTTATTGTTTCATATCACACCAGGCTGGCGGTGAGAGTGATCTCGACCGCTCTAAGCGCCTTGGACACGGGACAGTTCTGCTTCGCTTCTGCGGCGGTCCTCTCGAA
>JAFAHH010001080.1 GCA_019237355.1 Acetobacteraceae bacterium
GCCATTGATACGGCCATCAGGAACAACGCGCCGCTCTCGCGGGCGATACGGTTCAGGAGTTCGATGAGTGCTTCAGGGCTGGCCGGCCTGAGATAACCCCGGTGCAGCCTCCGCGAGTAAAGTCCGATGCCGCGGGAGTTACGTGCCATGCCGTGCACCGCGACGCCACGCTCGCCGAGTTCGCGCAATACGGTAAGCCCGATCGGCGTGTCGATGCCGAGCAAGATTACCGGTGGCAGGCCGGACCCTCGTTGGTTCACCGAGCGCGATCCAGGTGTTCCAGCATGGTGCGCACGGCGGAATCGATCAGCGCAAAGCAGGTATCGAAATATCCCGGCGTCAGCAGATGCGGGTCGTGCAGATGCGGCCGCGAGGGCCGGGACCAGAGACCAAGCAGCGTGACCTGGACCCCAGGTGCGGCCCCAAAGCGGCCCATAAGCGTGCGGGCCTGGTGCGGCTCCATAGCGACCAGCAGATCGCCCTGAGCGACCCCAAAGTCGGCGATGTTGCATGAGCGATGGACGTGCAAATCGATGCCGCGCCGCTCCGCCACGGCGCACGCCGTTGGGTCGGCGGGGCAGCCGCTGGCGCCTGATATGGCCATCGACGTGGCGGAGTAGCCGAGTAGCTTCGCCCTGTGATCAGCGTAGGCGCTGCGGCAAATATTACCGGCGCAAACGAACACGAGGCGCCGCACGCATGCCCAGTCTGGCCGCTCAAAGGGGCGCAGCCTGCCGGCGGCTTGTTCCGCCCGTGCCAAACAAAGCCGTCCCAATCCGCGGACTGTGCCGAAACGCCGCTGGACGTAGGGTGGGCCATTGGTGAGCCGCAGATAAACGGCGCTGGCCCGGCTGGTCTGCCTTCTCACTCTGCGTCAGTCTCGTCAAATCGCCAAAAGCCGGCAGCCATTGCCTCCAATCCTGCCTTCGAACGAGCTCGATATAAACCATCCGAGAGGGGCTGTGATAGCGGGTTCCTCTAAGTCGCGGCGCGGACGGTTTCGGGCCAATCGAGCACGTGCGTATCCGTTCGCGCGATCGCGAGCTGGTCGGCGCCATGGCGCTAGGCCACGCCGAATGCGGGGCTACTATGCTAGACTAAGGTCAAATTCTAGATATGCTGGGCCGGGAAAGCCGGGAGCAAGAGGCGGTTCATGGCCGGCCCAATTGATGTCTGCCTTACCGTGGATGTAGAATTTAGTCTTGGGTCTGCCTTTTCGGTACAAGGAGCCGAGCCGATCGGCGATGACCGGGTTTATTGCCGAGTTGGCGGCCGGGAATGGGGGCTCGGTTTTCTCCTCAAAACATTCGCGCAGTATGGGATCAACGCTACCTTCTTTGTAGAGGCCCTGCATCCGAACTATTTCGGCTATGCGCCAATGGAACGGGCGGTGCAGAAAATATTGCGTGCCGGCCACGACGTGCAACTCCATTTGCACCCACAATGGTTGTTTTTTGCAGACCCGCATTGGCGGCGCAAAACCGATGCCGGGCCGCCGAATGATGATCTTCATGGGCGCTCGGAAGATGAAGTGGTCCGGATCATCGAGATGGGTCTGGCCGCGTTCGCCCGATGGAATGCACCTCGGCCGATCGCGTTGCGCACGGGCCGGCTGCGGGCTGACCGGGCGATTTATCGCGCGATGGCGCGGACTGGAATCCGGCTTTCCTCCAATATCGGCTGGGGATGGTTTCAGCCCGCCGAGCAAGAGCTGCGCATTTCCGCGGGACGCGCCTGGATCGAAGGCGTGCTCGAAGCTCCCGTGATGACGTATCGCCAATTTGCAAGCCCCCCGCTTAAGCCGCTGAGGTTATTTACGGTGACGAGCACCTCGGTTGCAGAGGCCCGTTCGCTGCTTGATCAGGCTTGGCAAGCGCAGATCTCTCCTGTCGTCATTCTCACGCATCCTTTCGAATTCGTCCGTTACTTCGGGTCAATAAGTCCCGTGACTGCAAGCCGGATCAATGTGGGTCGGCTCGAGGCTTTGTGCCGGAAGATCGCCAATGAACCCGAGCGGTTTCGCTCCCGGTCTTTTTCCGGTGCTGCCGAGGATTGGACTGTTCTGCCCGCCTTGAAGCCAGACCCCCTCCGGCCGCCAGCGATCGCAACCGCGGCGCGCCTCGTTTCAAATAAAATAAATGATACAATTTCATGGCTTTGACTTTGTATTAGGCGCTCAAGCAAGCAACAACGGCCGGCAATAGACGCGGATCTCCAAGGGCGAGTGCCCGGCCATCGCCATCCGGGCGTAAGGGCCGGCCTTCCCAGTCCGTCATTCGCCCGCCTGCGCCCTCGATGACTGGCATCAGCGCCGCCCAATCCCACAGCTTCAAGCCGGCCTCGGCGACGATATCGATCTGGCCTAAGGCGAGCAGGCCATAAGCGTAACAATCGCCACCCCAAGTCGTCCGGCCTACAACGGCCGCGAGGCGGCTCCAAGAACCCCTGTGCGGACCCAAGAGTTCGGGGCTGGTGCAGGACAGCTCCGCTTGATCGAGTGAAGCACAAGCCCGGCAGCCAATCCGGCCACCAAACGATCCGCGAAATGCGGTCTGGCGGCCTTTGACGCCGATCCATCGCTCGCGTGTTATTGGCTGGTCGATGACTCCGAGGATAGGGTGGCCGCCATCGAGTAAGCCGATGAGGGTTCCGAAAATGGGTCGGCCGGTGATGAAGGCGCGAGTGCCATCGATTGGGTCGAGCACCCATCGGAACCGTGCTTCAGGACGGTCCAGCCCAAATTCCTCGCCGAGGATTCCGTGCCCAGGATAGCGTTCGGCGAGGACGGCGCGCATGGCGCGCTCCGCGCTTCGGTCCGCGATAGTGACCGGGCTCCGATCGTGCTTCGGGTCGGCCGCTAATCCAGCCTGTCGGAAGAACGGGCGGATTACGGCCCCGGCCACATCAGCGGCTGCCTCTGCGGCCGCAATCAGGGGCTCGAGGTTCAGGGCGACTTCGCGGCTGGCGTGGGCGTCCCGGGAGGAGCCGCCCCCTGGCTTGCGGGCGGTGTCGGGGCGGCGCCGGACGCCCCCGTTGGGGATTGGTTGCCGCCGGTCCCGCTCGGCGGGGGCTGGGTCGCTGATTGCTCGCCAGGTTTGGGTGCGGCGGTCTCCGCGCTCGGCAGGGGCAGAGGGTTCGGCGAAAGCCCGCGGAGCCAAGCAATGACGTTGGCACGCTGCTTGTCATCGCTGATGCCGGGGAAGGCCATACGCGTCCCGGGCGCATAGGCGCTAGGCTTGTAAAGCCATTCATTCAGCGCCTCGTAATCCCAAGGTCCCTTCTTGGCTTTGATCGCATCGGAATAATTGAACCCTTCCATGTGGGCGTGCGGGCCTCCGACCACGCCGTAGAGGTTGGGTCCGACGCCGGCTTTGCCGCCTTGATCGAATGTATGGCAGGAGGAGCAGAGCTTTTTAGCCGTGGCTTCACCCTCGGCTGGGTTAGCCGCGGCAAGCAGCGGGGCTATCGGCGCTGGTCCTTTTTCCGTGGGCGCGCCTCCGGCTGGAGGGGCCGGCGCCCCCTCGACCTTCATCGCTGTCTGTTTTGGGTACTCCGGCTCGACGAGCAACTCGCCGATCGTGCCGAAGATAAAGTAGGCAATGCCAGCGACCAGCACCGCGGCGCAGGCCTTATTCAGTTCCATACTGTCCATATCGGCGGCCCTTCTTTCAGGAAACGCCGGCGCGACGTTGCACGCGGCCGAACACCCACCCTAGCTTTGATCCTAGAGCCGATTCACGGCTCCTGGTAAGGCTTCGCCTTCCAGTCAAGCCGGATCGGCTCTAAGACCGAGGCAGCATAGCAAAGCATTCTGGCGCTTCAACCCAAGCGGCCCGGCCATGAATCCGATCGTCATCATTCCCGCCCGCATGGCCTCCACTCGGTTGCCCGGCAAGCCGCTGGCCGAGATCGGAGGGCAACCGATGATCGTCCATGTGCTGGCGCGCGCTCAGCAAGCATGCATCGGGCCGGTTGCGGTTGCCTGTGGGGAGCTGGTCATTTTCGATGCGGTGCGCCGAGCGGGAGGAACGGCCGTTTTGACCGACCCTGCCCTGCCGAGCGGGTCCGACCGGGTGGATGCGGCGCTGGCGTCCCTCGACCCGGCGGGGGTGCATGATGTCGTGGTGAACTTGCAAGGCGATCTGCCCACGCTCCCGCCCGACTATCTCCGGACGGTGCTGCTGCCCCTCGGGGATCCGGCGGTGGATATCGCCACCTTGGCGGCGCCGATCCGAAGCGAGGCGGAGGCAAAGGTGGCTTCGGTGGTTAAGGTAGCCTGCGGTTTTGATCACCAGCGCGCGGTTGCGCCCGCAATCTACTTCTCGCGGCTGCCAATCCCTGGAGGAGAAGGGCCCCGCTGGCACCATATCGGGATTTATGCGTTCCGCCGGGCGGCACTCGCGCGCTTCGTGGCCCTTCCGGAAAGCCCGCTTGAGAAGCGGGAGAAGCTAGAGCAGCTTCGTGCCCTGGAGGCGGGAATGCGAATCGGTTGCGCGCTTGTCGCAGAGGCTCCGTTTGGGGTGGATACGCCGGCGGATTTGGAAAGGGCAAGGATGGTTTTGCGATGACGGGCAAGATTGCCTTTCAGGGGATGCGGGGGGCTTATTCGGATCTCGCGTGCCGGGCCGCTTATCCGGATATGGTTACGCTACCGTGCCCTACCTTCGAGTCAGTGATTGAAGCGGTGAGGGAGGGCGAGGCCCAGCTTGGGATGCTTGCATGTGAAAACAGTGTGGCTGGCCGGGTGCCGGACGTGCATCATCTTTTGCCGGATAGCGGGCTTTTCGCTGTGGCCGAGCATTTCCAGCGAGTCGAGCACTGCCTGCTTGCACCCCGCGGGGCCACGCTTGCCGGGCTGCGGCGGGCGCATTCGCATCCAATGGCGCTCGGGCAGGTCCGGCGGGTGCTGAAGGCGCTTTCATTACAGCCCGTTGTAGAGGCCGATACGGCAGGGGCCGCGCAGCTTGTGGCGCGGCTGGGCGATCCTGCCGATGCGGCGGTCGCGTCCTCGCTGGCGGCAGAGATCTATGATTTGGTGATTTTGCGCCGGAACATCGAAGACGCTCTGCACAACACGACGCGTTTCTATGTGATGGCACGGCGGCCAATCCGTCCCGACCCGGCGCGCAGCGACTTGATGACGACGTTTGTGTTTCGAGTCAGGAACGTGCCGGCAGCGCTCTATAAGGCCCTCGGGGGGTTCGCCACGAACGGGGTCAATCTCGAGAAGATTGAAAGCTACATGTTGGGCGGCGCATTCCGGGCGACCCAGTTCATGTGCGATGTCGATGGGCATCCGGAGCAGCCGGCGTTACGCCGGGCGCTCGAGGAGCTTTCTTTCTTTTCCACGGAGATTCGGATTTTGGGCGTGTATCCGGTATCGCCATTCCGGGCGGAAGCGGTCGAAGAGCCGGAGGCGGACTCGCATTTTGCCTAATCGGCGGGGCTGACTCACGTGGCTCGCCGGCCGTAGAGCGCGACGGCTTGAGGCGGAATCGTCGAGAAGCCTGAATTGCGCTTGGCGATTTGCCGGGCTCTGCCGCCCAGCCATGCGCACTCGGCGCCGGCGCAGCCCGCCGCAACGGCCTAATGCCCGGCTGATGCCATTGCCCTGCCGCCATCGTGGCATCGGCCATCTCCGTCTCCCCTCGTTTTCACCTGAGTCGGGACCCCAATCCCGGTCCCATTT
>JAFAHH010000487.1 GCA_019237355.1 Acetobacteraceae bacterium
GCCGAGCAAGGTTTGCAGTTCTTCATAGACGTCGTTGATCGGCACGCCGAGTTTCAACGCTTTGTCCTTGTCCACGGGGGCGAAGAACTGCGGAACGGTGGGGGTGAACAGGAGATTCAGTTGCGCCAGTTCGGGACGCTTACGAGCGGCGGCGAGGAAATTCGCGGTGTTACTCCAGAGATAGTCCACATCATGGCCAGCACGGTCCTGGATAAAGAAATCGACCCCGCTGGCTTGGCCGATGCCGGGGATGGCGGGTGGGGGGAAAGCGAATGCGATCGCGCCCGGAATCCCAAACAGCTTCCGATTTACCGACTCGATAATAGGTCCCGCCTGCAGCGCCGCCGTCATGCGCTCGTCATAGGGTTTCAAGCTGCAGAAGAAGAAAGCGTTACGGGGACTGCTCGTCTGTGAGAGCATGCTATAGCCCCCGATGCCGCTGACGTATTCAATCGCCGGTTCGCTCCTCAAAATGGCATCGATCGACTTCATCACCGTCATAGTGCGCTGCAGCGAGGCCGCTTCCGGCAACTGAACGTTAACCATGAAGTAGCCCTGGTCTTCGTCCGGCAAGAACGAACGCGACAGCGTTCTGCCCAGCCCGCCGGCAAGCACGACAAAGCCTACCAGGATGATCAAGGCAATACCGAGTTTGTGGACAAGTAGGCCGCAGATGCGAACGTAACCATTTTGCGCGCGCTCGAAGCCGGCATTGAAGAGGCCAAACACAAATTCGAGTGGGCCGCGGCGGCGCCCCGCCATCCTCGGCCGCAGGATCATCGCGCCAAGCGCGGGGCTCAGCGTTAGCGCATTAAAGGCCGAGAGCAGCACCGAGAACGCGATCGTGAGGGCGAACTGCCGGTACAACGAGCCGGTAAGTCCGGTCATGAAGCCGGCGGGGATGAACACGGCAGACAGCACCAGCGCGATGCCCACCAACGCGCCGCTGACTTCGTCCATCGCCTCGATCGCAGCATCGCGCGGCGAACGCCCGTGCTCGATCTTCGACTCAATGGCCTCGACCACGACGATCGCGTCGTCAACCACCAACCCAACCGCAAGAACCAAGCCCAATAACGACAGCGTGTTGATCGTGAAGCCGACGGCGGGGAAGAACATGAAGGCGCCGACCAACGACACGGGGATGGTCAAGATCGGAATCAGGGTCGCGCGCCAGCTTTGCAGAAAGATGAAGACTACCAGCACCACCAGCGCGATCGCTTCGAGCAGGGTCTTGACGATTTCCCGCGCTCCTTCGGTCACCGGCAAGGTGGTATCGAGGACCAGCCTTTCCTGCATGTCCTGCGGAAACCGCCGGGCGAGTTCGGCCATCCGCGCCTTGGCTAGGTTGGCGGCCTCGAGCGCGTTGGAGCCAGGGTTCTGATAAAGCAGCAGAAACGCGGCCGTCTTGCCGTTGATACGCGATTGCTGGGTGTAGATCTCGGCGCCCAGTTCGATCCGCGCCACATCGTTGAGCCGCACGAAGGAACCCCCGGGATTGGCGCGAACGATTACATTGCCAAATTGCTCGGCGTCCAGTAACCGCCCCTGCGCGCGCACGGTATAGGTGTATTGCTGGCCAGGCGGGGCTGGCTCGCCGCCGATGGTTCCCGCCGGATTCACCACGTTCTGGGCCGACAGCGCGTTCACCAGATCTGCGATGGTCAGTTGCAGTTTGGCCAGCTTGTCGGGCGCCACCCATACCCGCATGGCATAATTGCCGGCGCCCATGATCTTTGCCTGGCCGATGCCGGGGATGCGCGCGAGTTCGTCCTGGAGGTTGATTGCGATATAATTGGCGAGAAAGTTCTGGCTCCAGGTTCCATGCGGCGACGTGATCGCAATCACAAGCAGCGGAATTCCCACGGTTTGCTGCGTGACAAGGCCGTAATTGTTGACCGCGGTGGGGAGGCTCGAAGTCGCCTGCGACAGCCGGTTCTGCACCTGCACCTGATCCAGATCGACATTAGTCCCGACCGCGAAACTGACCTGCAGCGTCGTCGT
>JAFAHH010000804.1 GCA_019237355.1 Acetobacteraceae bacterium
CGATGGAAGCAACCGATCGCGGAGACGCCGAGTGCCTGGCCTGTCTGCGCTATCCCGACATCAAAGCGGGTGTTGAAGGCGTGCGCTGGGTCGAAAATTGCGTTCGATCCGCCAATCAGGGCGGTGTCTGGGTCGATTACGAATAGAGGCGAATGATCCCGATCAAAGTCGTAGAAACGTTGCGAGCGGCATTGAGTACGCTTTCATAGGTTCAGAGCGAAGCTCCGAGCATCTGAAAGTGCGACCAGCCGACCAGACGGTGGCTCGTGCACCTGCTCACGATCATTGAGCAGGTGCGTATTAAAGCGAGCACGGCCCCTACTGACGCCTAGGCTAGCGGCTATTCATCCGTGATTGGCGCAAACCGCATTATGTACGCCGGGTTGTGGGTCATGGTGGATTGCCCAATTTCTTCATTTGGCCTTGCAAACACGGTGGAAGGCATGGCTGAATCATCAAATGGGGACGAGAATCGGCGCAATACCCGGGGACGGGTTCGCAGCCATCGATGAAGCTGGCGCGAGCCGAGAGTCGCTGCTCTGCGGAACTGAGGACCGCGCCTTCAAGCTGCGGCACATGTTGCTCAAACGATCGCTCTCTTTCCTTATGGAGGCACACAACGGGATCTCGGCCAAGATCGTCGAAGAGAGCGGGTTCGAGGGAATCTGGGCGTCGAGTCTGGGTATCGCCACCGCACTCGGGGTTCGTGACAGCAACGAGGCTTCCTGGACACAGGTGCTGGAAGTTCTCGAGTTCATGTCTGATGCGACAAGCCTGCCGATCCTGCTGGATGGCGACACCGGTTACGGCAATTTCAACAACGTGCGGCGCCTGGTGCGAAAACTCTGTCAACGCGGCATCGCCGGGGTGTGCATCGAGGACAAGCTGTTCCCGAAGACGAACTCGCTGGCCGGCGAGGCCCATGACCTCGCGGATATCGACGAGTTCTGCGGGCGCATCAAGGCGGGAAAGGACAGCCAGACTGACGGGCAATTCTCGATCGTTGCGCGTATCGAGGCGCTGATTGCGGGCCGCGGCATGCATGAGGCCTTGCGGCGCGCCGAGGCGTACCATCGCGCCGGCGCGGATGCGGTGCTGATTCATTCCAAGAAAACGACCCCCGCCGAGATCCTGGAGTTTGCCGAAATCTGGCAGAACCGCTGCCCCGTGGTGATTGTGCCGACAACGTATCACGCCACACCCACCCAGGCTTTTCGCAAGGCGGGGATTTCGGTGGTGATTTGGGCCAATCACCTGATCCGGGCAGCGATCGGCGCCATGCGCGCGATCGCCGAGCGTATCCAGCGCGATCAATGCCTGCATCAGGTCGAGGGCGAAATCGTCGGCGTGGGCGAAATCTTCCGCATTGTGGGCAATGCCGAGCTGGAGGAAGCGGCCCGGCATTACCTGCCGGCGGGAGCGGCCACGCGCGCCATCATTCTGGCAGCTAGCCAGGGAAGAGAACTGGGCCGGCTCACCGACAACCGTCCGAAATGCATGATCGACGTGCACGGCCAGCCTTTGTTGCGCCGCCTCGTCGCCGCGCTGAACAGCGCCGGGGTACGCCACATCACAGTCGTGCGCGGGTACCGCAAGGAAGCGATTGACCTGGCGGGTATTTCTGTAGTTGACAATGACGACTACGCCAGCACCGGCGAAGTCGCCTCGCTCATGCACGGGTTCGATCGGCTTGGGGAGGATTGCGTCATAGTGTATGGGGACGTGCTGTTCCGGCGATACGTACTCGACGGCCTGCTTGCGACGGAGGGCGAAATCATCATTACGGTTGACCGCCTCTGGCGACAGAACCCCCGTGCGCGCCTGGAAGACCGTGATCTTGTCCAAAGCGGCGATGAAGCTGAGTATGACGGCCCGCTGGAATCACCGCCTCTGCTGGCCAGGATCGGGGGGGATCTCGATCCATCGGACGTCACCGGCGAATGGATCGGATTGATGCGTGTGCGCGGCGCCGGCATGGTGGCGTTCAAGCAGGAATTGCAGGCTCTCGACGAGGGCGAGCGCCGCCACCTAGACGTTCC
The DNA here is from genome assembly GCA_019237355.1 of Acetobacteraceae bacterium. Classification (GTDB taxonomy): domain Bacteria; phylum Pseudomonadota; class Alphaproteobacteria; order Acetobacterales; family Acetobacteraceae; genus JAFAHH01. Next base: position 2,040 of record JAFAHH010000804.1, read on the forward strand.
GGCGCTCCTGCAACGGCTCGCGCGCCGCCTTCCGGTCCACGTGCATTATGTTGCGGGTGACTGGATCGACGTAGATACGATCCGGGACCTCGCCGATGCGCGTAACTTTTCCCGCGGCCCGTAATGATCGGCGCCGGGCAGTTCCTCGCAGCCGCCGCATCCCGCGGCTATGACTTTTACACGGGCGTTCCATGTAGCTTCCTGACGCCGCTGATCAATTACGTGGTGAGCGGGGGAACCGATACTTATGTCGCCGCGGCGAGTGAGGGCGAAGCGGTGGCGATCGCCGCGGGAGCCTGGCTCGGCGGGCGCCAGAGTGTGGTTATGTGCCAGAACTCGGGCCTCGGTAACACCGTCAATCCGCTCACCTCATTGAACGCACCGTTCCGGATTCCGGCGCTGCTCATCGTAACGTGGCGCGGCCAGCCCGGCTTGCACGACGAGCCGCAGCACGAGCTGATGGGACGCATCACGCATGAGCTGCTGGCTACGATGGAGATTGCACACGCCGCGTTTCCGACCGACGCTGATCGGATCGACGCCGTGCTTGACGAAGCCGCATCCGCTGCAGAGCAGGGGCGGTGCTATGCGCTGGTCATGCAGCGCGGCAGCGTGCGGGAAACGGGGCTAGAGCATGATGACTTCAGGTCGAGAGCGCGATTCAGGCTTTCCGACGATCGGGACCCCAATTCGCTCGCGAATTGGGAACCCGAGTTCGCCTCAAGCGATCGCGCTCTAGCGCCAGGTGCCGTCAGGGCGCTGCCGCCGGGCCAAGTCAGGGACTTTACGGAGTGCGCCGCGCTACCTTCGCGCATGCAGCTGCTCGAGCGGCTGCTCGGTGCCGCTCCTCCCGAAGCTGCTATTATCGCGACCACAGGTAAATGTGGGCGGGAGCTGTTCACGATCGCTGATCGCGAGCAGCACCTGTATCAGGTCGGGTCCATGGGCTGCGCGAGTGGCATGGGACTCGGGGTTGCGCTGACAACCTCGCAGCCGGTTATCGTGCTGGACGGCGACGGCGCGGCGCTAATGAAACTTGGAACCTTAGCCACAATCGGCGCCTATCAGCCGGGGCGCTTGCTGCACGTTATCATGGATAACGGCAGCTACGATTCGACGGGCGGTCAGCCAACCTCCTCGCACTGTGTGGATTTCCCGGGAATGGCCCGTTGCTGCGGCTATTCCCTAGTGTTCCGAGCCAATTCGGCCGAGGGCTTCCAGCGCGCCGTTGCATTGGCGCTGGCGGGGAGAGGTCCAGCCTTGATCCATGCCCGCATGCGGCCGGGCTCGATGGCCAAGCTCGGACGGCCCACGGTGAAGCCACCGGAAGTGGCCCGCCGGTTCAAGGCTTTTCTGGCAAGGTATCGCCCATTCTGATGCGCTCACCCCGGTGAGCATGACGCAGCACGTACGCGGCGATGGCCTCGAGAGCTGCGGCGATATCGCTCGTATCGATCGCGCCGATGCAGCCGATCCGGAAACTTTTATCGTTCGTGAGCTTGCCGGGGTAGATCACGATCCCGGCGGAATGCAGGGCACGATAGAAGTGTTGGAAATCGAACCATCCACCCTGCGGTTCGCGGAAGGTCACGATAATCGGCGCCTGCACCGCATCATCCAGATACGTGGTAAAACCCAACTTGCGCATGCCCTGAACAAGCGCGGCACAGTTTCGGCGATAACGCGCGAGGCGTTCTGCGGGGCCGCCCTCCTCCGCCAGTTGCGCGAGGGCCGCGTCCAGCGCCGCCAGAATGTGCGTCGGCGGCGTGAACCGCCATTGGCCGCTCGATTCGAAGAACCTCCACTGGGCATGCAGATCGAGGCTGAGGCTCTGGGCCTGGCCTTCGCAGTGGCCGAGCCAGGCTCGCTCGGCAAGCACGAACGCAACACCGGGCGCGCCTTCCAGGCACTTGTTCGCGGATGCGGCAATGCTGCCCCCAAGCCGGGCCACCGGTTGCAGGGGCAGTGCACCGAACGAGCTCATGGCATCGAGCAGGAAACGGCGGCCCTCGTTAGTGACGATGCGGGCAATCTCCTCGGCCGGGTTCAACAAGCCAGTGGTGGTCTCGCAGTGCACCAGGGCGACATCGGAAATGCGCGAATCCCCGGCCAGGATTCGGGCCACCTGCTCGGGGCCGATAATGCAATTCTCCGCAGCCTCGAGCACGGCAAGATCCCGTCCAAGACGGCGCGCGATGTCTGCCATCCGTCGGCCATAGGCGCCATTTACGAGGGCAAGCAGCCGCCCGGTACGGGGCATGAGCGTGTGCAGCATGGCCTCGATCGCGAAGGTGCCGCTACCCTGGATGAGAACGGCAGCGTGCGTTTGCTCCGCGCCAGCCAGAGCGAGCAAACGCTCACGGACGCGCGCGGTTAGCGCGATGAAGTCCTCATCCCGTGACCCCCAGTCACGCAGCATCGCTGCCCGAGTGCGTGGCGAGGTGGTGAGTGGGCCGGGCGTGAGCAGTAGCTGCCGATCAACATGCTTGCCTGAGAGCTCGTTCGTGCTCGTTCCGGCGTCGCGGTTGTGATCACGTTCCATTGCCTGTACACCCTATTCGATTGCGCAGCTGGCCAGCGCCATTGCCGGTCCACGTCGCCTGGCAAGCGAATGCCGGCTCGGCCGGCCTCCTTCAATCGAGCACGGAGACAGCAAATGGCGGTAGGTTCCTGGAGCCATCGTCTCGTAAGGCCCTTCGTCCGTCCGCTCGCCCGCACGGCGGTAACCCCGAATCAACTCACTTGCCTGCGCGCCATTACCGGCGTGCTCGCGTGTCTTTGTTTCGCTTGGGGGAGCCGCGATGGGCAAGTTTGGGGCGGCGTCATATGGCTGCTCTCGGCGCTATTGGACCGTGCCGATGGCGAGTTGGCCCGCATCGCCAATCGATCGAGCCCGGCCGGTCATCGCTACGACTATGCCGTCGATATGAGCCTGAATGCGAGCATGTTCGCAGCCGTGGGCGTAGGTCTAAGGCACAGCTCCCTCGGGCTATGGGCAATCCTGCTTGGGCTCGTGTGCTGCGTGTGCCTTTTTCTGTGCCTCTACTGGTCGGAGGAAATCGAGAACACACTGGAGCCGGGAGCCGTGGTTCTGGGTGGTGGCGGCGGTTTCGACCCCGACGATTTGTTCTACTTGATCGGTCCGTTGGCTTGCGCTGGCCTGCTTCGTTTCGTGCTGCTCGCGGGCAGCATTGTGCTGGTGCCCGCGGCGGCGGTGATCGGTGCGTGGTTTTGGCGTGCCCGGCGGGAGGTCCGATTCAACCGAAGGCGGCGCGTGAACGGTCAGACCCGGAACGTGTAGGTCTGCCCGGGCTCGCGCTCCATGTCGGGCGGGAAGTCGCGCCGCTTGTCGGCGAAGTAGCGCGCGCGATGGTCCCCATGTTTGGCCAGTGCGTAAGTGACGTAGAGAATCCGCCGCGGCGACTGCGTCTGGTTAGGCCCGGAGGCATGGGGCACGAAGCTGTCGAAAAAGATCACGTCACCCGGCTGGGTCGGCACCGGGTTCAGCACCAGCCCCTCCGCTTCGAGCGGCCTCCATTCCTCCCCAATCAGCCCTTGCTTGTGGCGGCCGCTGGCGATCTCCAAGCAGCCATTCTCGACCGTCGACTCGTCGATGCCGACCATTGCGGTGAGAAACAAGGGCGCATAAGCGCTCCACCCAGCCTGCTGATCCTGATGCAGCGTGAACCCGCCTCCGCCCGGCAGCTTGAAGTTGATTTTTTCCTTGAACAGAACCGCCGGACCACCGAGCAGCGCGCCCGACCAGTCGATTAGCTTGCCTCTCCGCAGCAGGCGATCGAAGCCAGGGTGGAAAGGGCAGAAATTCTCGATGCGCTGGACGATGCGCCGGCCGGGTTCGGTGAGGCTATCCTCGTAATAAACCATGTGGCGCCCGGGAATCTCCGGCTCAGCGCTGATTTCCGCCGTCCAGCGCTGCAGATCGGCGAGCTCCGGCGGTTCAAGAAAGCCGCGTAAGACCAAGAACCCGTCGCGATCGAATGTCGCAAGCTCCTGAGCGGTTGGGGGCTGGTTCATGCGGTCAGCTTTGGCAGTATTGCGGCTTCGGCCCGCGCGACGTCTTCCGGGAAATCGATCTCGATCCATGGCAGGCCGGTGATGTCCTCGAAGCCGAAATCCGAGCCGTTGCGGGCGAGCACCATATCACGGATCGGCTCTTCGTATTCCATATCCGTTCGGCCTCGGTTCACGTATTCGGCGACGCGGTCCGCGAGTTCCGCAGCAACGCCAGGCGAGAACCGGAAGAAGCCGACGGATTCAGCGTGCCATTCATGGCGGATTTGCGGCCGTTTGTGAAAGTCCACGATTCGACCGTTCTGGATGCAGAGTTTCACTGGCTCCTCCCCCGGCTCGATCTCACGGTCGAGTAGAAAACAATTTCCATGCGGCGATTGAAGCAGGCGGCCAATCAATTGCGGTTCGTATAGGACATCCGCATCCATCAGCAGGATCGGCACACCACTGCGCAAAACGGAGCGCGCGTGCCACAGCGTGGTAATGCTTCCTTCCCGAAACGACGGATTCTCGATCAGGTGAACTCGAGCGTCGCTTCCGAGCCGGGCGATTTCGCAGCGGACGTCTCCCGATCGATAGCCTATCATGATCGTGATGTCCTGTACTCCGCACGCATCAAGCGCATCGAAGTGCCGCGCCAGCAAGCTGCGACCGCCGAAGGTCAAGAGGGCTTTGGCCGGAGCGCCGGGGCCGAGTCGGCGGCCCTGACCAGCGGCCAGGATGAGCGCGCGGCAGGAGGAGAAATGCATCATTTGTCTCGAAAGCAAGTCCGGCATCCACGAACTCGAGCCCTCGAAACATGACTTGCTGGAATCACATCCCGAGGGAGGTTCGCGATTACCTCAACGTTCACGCCGGGCCGGCTCCTGTCAAGCTTAGGCTCCAACCTTAGTTGATTGGAAGCCGTAGGCTCCTGCTGGGGAACCCTTGACCTTCGCGAGTGTTCCTCCGCCCAGAGCCGCGCTACACTGCTGGCGCGAGCGCACCATCTCCAGCTCCCGCCGGAAATAATGAGCATTATCGCCAAGGCCGGCTCACCTTAGCGGGCCACCTGGAAGTGGGATTAACCTGAAAGGGTAGGCAAAAGAAATGGCCAAGAAAGCACCAGAGACCAAACGGCTTCGGAGCCGGCGTTGGTTCGACGACCCGGCCGATCCCGGGATGACCGCGCTCTATATCGAGCGCTACATGAATTTCGGCATCACGCGCGAGGAGCTGCAGGGCGGTAAGCCGATCATCGGCATTGCTCAAACGGGCTCTGATCTTTCCCCATGCAACCGGCACCATCTGGAGCTTGCGAACCGAGTGCGCGCTGGGATTCGCGATGCGGGCGGGATCCCCTTCGAGTTCCCCGTGCATCCAATCCAGGAGACCGGCAAAAGGCCGACGGCCGCCCTCGACCGCAACCTGGCTTATCTCGGCCTGGTTGAGATCCTGCATGGCTATCCAATCGATGGCGTCGTGCTCACGACCGGGTGCGACAAGACCACCCCCGCCTGCATGATGGCGGCGGCCACGGTGAATATCCCCGCAATCGTGCTCTCCGGCGGGCCGATGCTCGACGGGTGGTGGAAAGGCAAGCTCTCCGGTTCCGGCACCATCGTGTGGGAAGGCCGCAAGCTGCATGCCGAGGGCCTGCTCGACTACAAGCAGTTCATGGAAATGGTCGCAAGCTCAGCGCCTTCCGTGGGGCACTGCAATACGATGGGCACGGCCTCCTCGATGAATGCCCTGGCCGAAACAGTCGGCATGTCGCTTCCGGGTTGTGCCGCCATTCCCGCTCCGTACCGCGAGCGGGGCTGGATGGCCTATGAGACGGGCAGGCGCATCGTCGGGATGGTGCATGAAAATCTGCGCCCCTCCGATATCATGACCAAAGCGGCGTTTGAGAATGCGGTGGTCGCGGCGGCGGCGCTGGGCGCGAGCTCCAATTGCCCCATCCATATGATTGCAACTGCCCGGCATATGGGGGTGGAACATAGCCTCGAGGACTGGCAGCGACTCGGGCCGGACATTCCGCTTCTCGTGGACTGCCAGCCGGCAGGGCGGTTCCTTGGGGAACGATTTCACCGGGCAGGGGGCGTCCCGGCTGTGCTGAAAGAGCTGCTCAACGCCGGGAAGCTGAATGGCGACGTGATGACCGTTACCGGCCGAACCTTGGCGCAAAATCTGGAGAATGTCCCCGAGCCAGATCGCGAAGTCATCCGGCCCTATTCCGCCCCGCTTAAGGAGAATGCGGGCTACATTGTGCTCTCGGGCAATCTCTTCGATAGCGCCGTTATTAAGACGAGCGTGATCAGCGATGACTTCCGGCGCCGCTTCCTCTCCGATCCGGAGCATCCGAACGTGTTTGTGGGCAAGGCGGTCGTCTTCGAAGGTCCGGAAGATTACCACGTCCGGATCGAGGACCCGGAGCTTGGGGTCGACGATCGGTCCATCCTCGTGATCCGCAATTGCGGCCCCGTAGGCTATCCCGGGGGCGCCGAAGTGGTCAACATGCAGCCCCCGGCCGCGTTGCTGAAGGCCGGCATCGATGCTTTGCCGACGATGGGCGATGGGCGGCAATCGGGCACTTCGGCCAGCCCGTCAATCCTCAACGTTTCACCCGAGGCAGCGGTTGGCGGAGGGCTTGCGCTGCTGCGTACTGGCGATCCGATCCGGATCGATCTGAATAACCGCCGGGTCGATGTGCTGGTGCCGGAAGAGGAATGGCAAGCGCGGCGCGCCGCGTACAAGCCACCGGAGCTTCTCCATATGACTCCCTGGGAGGAAATCCAGCGCGGCACAGTTGGCCAGTTCGGGACCGGCGGCTGTCTCGAGCTCGCCACAAAATACATCAACATCATCGAAACACGAGGCGAATCGCGGAATAACCACTGACCGGGGGGGAAGCTATGGCGGGCAGGCTAGCGGGCAAGGCGGCCTTTATCACCGCAGCCGGGCAAGGCATCGGGCGGGCGACCGCCCTTGCCTTCGCCGCCGAGGGGGCGCGGGTCGTTGCAACCGATCTGAACGAGGCCCTGGTGCAGGAGATCGCGAGCGACTCCATTCGCGCTCTGCGGCTCGATGTGCTGCAAGCCCCCGCCATCGTCCAAGCCGCGCAGGATGCCGGGCCGGTTGATATTCTTTTCAATTGCGCCGGCTATGTGCATCAAGGAACCGTGCTCGATGCGACCGAAGAAGATTGGGATTTTGCGTTCACCCTGAACGTGAGGTCGATGTTTCGCACGATAAGGGCGTTCCTACCCGGAATGCTCGAGCGTGGCGGAGGCTCCATCATCAACATCGCCTCCGCCGCCGGTAGCATCAAGGGCGCGCCCAACCGCTTTGTGTATGGCACGACTAAAGCGGCGGTGGTTGGGCTGACCAAATCGGTTGCCGCCGATTACGTGGCGCGCGGCATCCGCTGCAATTGCATCTGCCCCGGTACGATCGCTACCCCAAGCCTTGAGGAACGAATCGGCGCAACCGCCGCCCAGGCAGGGTCAATCGAGGCTGCACGCGCGGCCTATGTGGGCCGCCAGGCGATGGGACGGCTCGGAACGGCGGACGAGATCGCGGCCCTCGCGGTCTATCTCGGCAGCGATGAAAGCCAGTTCCTGACCGGACAACCGATCGTCATTGATGGCGGCTGGACCTTATAGCACGGAGGCTGCTCTTGAAACTTTTGCGCTACGGCCCGGCCGGAGCCGAGAAGCCAGGCTTGCTCGACGCCAGCGGCGCGATCCGTGACCTCTCTGGCGTCGTTCGTGACATCGATGGCGAAGCCATTTCGCCGGCCGGGTTGCAGAGGCTCGCGGCACTCGACCCCGCCGGCCTGCCCCGCATTGACGGTTCGTCGCGCATTGGCCCTTGCGTGGTCCGCCCGCTCAATTTCGTCTGCATCGGCCTCAATTATGCCGACCACGCCGCAGAAACCGGCGGTAAGATTCCGAAAGAACCGATCATTTTCTTGAAGTCGCTGAGCGCCTATCATGGGCCTTATGATGATGTGAGAATCCCACGCGGATCAAAGAAGACCGACTGGGAGGTGGAGCTTGGCGTCGTTATCGGCACGAAAGCCAGCTATGCCCAGGCCCACGAGGGGATGGATCACGTCGCCGGCTATTGCATCGTTAATGATGTCAGCGAACGCGAATTTCAGACCGAGCGCGGCGGTCAATGGGATAAGGGCAAAGGCTGCGATACGTTTGGCCCGACCGGCCCTTGGCTGGTCACCAAGGACGAGGTGCGTGATCCGCAGAATCTATCCCTGTGGCTGGAAGTCGACGGTAAGCGGATGCAGAACGGAAATACGCGCACGATGATCTTCGATGTGCGAAAGCTGGTCAGTTATGTGAGTCATTTCATCACGCTTTACCCAGGCGACATCATCGCGACGGGCACACCCCCCGGCGTGGGGATGGGAATCAAGCCTGAGCCGGTTTATTTGCAACCTGGCCAGATCATGCGATTGGGGATCGAAGGGCTGGGTGAGCAGCAGCAGCGGGTTATTGCGGCCTAGAGCTGGGGGTTGCCTGCCAGACATGCGACGCGCTTCTTACGTCATGCGCGGGCTTTGACCGCGCATGCACCAGCCCAGTGGAGCTTGGCGTCGGTCATCGTGACGAAAGCCAGCTACGCCCAGGCCCACGAGGCGATGGATGACCGCTGACTATTGCATCGTTAACGATGTCAGCGAACGCGAATTTCAGACTGAACGAGGCGGCCAATGGGATAAGGGCAAAGGCTACGATACGTTTGGCTCCGCCGGCCCTTGGCTTGTCACAGGGACGAGGTCCCTGATCCACAAAACGTCTCTCTACGGCTCGATGTCGAGGGCAAGGGAATGCAGAATGGTAATACGCAGACGATGCAACCGGCACGCCTCGCGGCGTAGGGATGGGGATCAAGCCTGAGCCTATTTATTTTGCAACCCGCCCCGGCGATGCACTTGGGCATCGAGGGGCTCCGGGAGCAGCAGCAGCGACTGATTGCAGCGTAGCTCGATTGTGCAGAATGAAGCGATATTGCTGATAAAAACGTGGCGATCCCTACTGACGTCCACTAGGTTCCGAGGACTAGAGCGGGTTCCACTCAGGTGGAACCGCTCTAGCAGTCTGCTGGAAAAGGAACGCCAGGGCTCCGCCCTGGACCCGTCATGCGGGGAGCATGCTGTTCGCATGACGGGGCCGAGAGGCCCCAGACCCCACCGCTAGAGCACTTTAGCTCTTAGTCGAATCACCGGGGGGATTCCGGCGCGGCAGAAATTCTGATTCACCCTGTGGGCTGGATCGGAGGCCAGCATGAATGGCCGCACCTTATTCCTCGGACTTGCGCACGCGCGTGGT
>JAFAHH010000892.1 GCA_019237355.1 Acetobacteraceae bacterium
CGAGATCAGCGCTCGGGTCCGCTTTGACCGAGCTGGAGGCCTCTGCCAGAATTGCAAGCGCGCGCATCTGGGTGATCATTCGATGCCTGCCTGATGGCCGGTGGTTCGACCCAGTGCATCGAACCTGGCGCAATCCCCGCGGCAAAAATGCCCGCTGGCCCGATCTCATCGATGCAACGGGAATACGCACCACCCGCGTTGTGCTTGCTGCTGCGCAGCTCGATCATGACCCAGCGAACAACCGCATGCGCAATCTGCGGGCCATGTGCCAGAGGTGCTACATGCTGTACGACCGGCCGCATCACGCCTTACAGCGATGGCTTACTTATCGAGCCCGGTATGCGCTGGGGGATTTGTTTTTCGGACAATATGAGGCCGCGAAAGCCTGAGCCCGAGCAAGTCGTCGGCAAGCGGGCCGAGCGAAGGGGGTTCGGGAATGGAGGTGGTAAGAGGGGTTAGCAAATGAGCCTGGGAGTTCATATCGATCGCGTTCGTTGTTGGCGATAATCTCGCGGCCCTAGTTAATGCCCGGTGCTCGCTAACCGAACTCTTTCGGCACACCATATTGGAATCTCTCATTAGGGGGCTGCCGGACGGGTTGCACCTGCGGTTGGCATCACCGTATCAACCAAGCGGAGCAAGCAATTCCCCATAATTGGCCCCGCTCCTCGCACGGACCGCTTGGCCACAACTTGTATGCAATATCGAGCGTCCGCCTCGCACCGTCTGGCGATGATGCTGTAGCGTTCAGACACGCAACTTAGCTCGTACCTGGGCTTATGGACGCTCCGACAATTCATGCTCGTGATGCAGCCATCAGAGTCGTTGTCCCAGCCTTCCAGGCAAGGGGAACCATCGGGGATTGCGTGCGCGGTATCCTCCGATCTGAAGTCTCGTGTGGATATGAGGTCGTCGTGGTCGACGACGGTGCGAACGGCGATGTCGGCGCGATCCTGTTAGGATTGCCCGTCAGAGTCGTGATGACCGGAGTCTCGGGGAGCGCCGCCGTGGCGCGCAACGCTGGCGCTGCCGGATTCGCCGGAACTTTCCTTGTTTTCGTCGACTCTGATGTGCTCGTCGAGCCGGACTGCATCCAGCAACTCGTACAACCGCTTGCCGAAGGCCGCGCCGAGGCGACGGTAGGGAGCTACTCTTCGGATGTCCGTGGCCTTAGCTTCGCGATGCGCTATAAGCAGCTTTATGTCGCTCGAATCTACAGTCGGCGTGCAGGTTACGTCAGAAACGACTTCTGGACAGCCGCGTGCGCCATTAACGGCTCGGTCTTTGCGGCGCTGGGCGGCTTCGACGCATCCTTCCGCGGCGCTTGCGGGGAAGATGCAGAGCTGGGATGCCGGCTAAGCCGCGCCGGTGGTCGTATCCTCGCCGTGCCCGAGGCGATTGGCCACCATCGCCATCCTCTATCGCTGATCGGCTTATTCGCCAACGATTGGCGGAAGGGCCTTGTGGCAATTGCCAACTACTCCCGGAGCGGCGGTCCGATTTCTGACAACCGCCACGCCACGGTCAGGGACATGGTTTCGGTGTTATTTGCGACCATTCTAGCAGCGCTCCTGCTGGCCTCGGCGTTCGTGGCTTCCGGTATGGTTGCGGCCGGCGCGGTGGCCACACCTGTAGCGGCTGTATTCGGCCTCTATACTCTTGCAAGGGCGGATATTGTCGCGGTTTTCCTATCGGAGGGCCTTTCGTTTGCGGCAGCCGCGTTCCTGGTAATGGTGGCCTTGGACTGGCTGCGGCTGGCGTGTGTGACCGTGGGGACGGCGAGGCGTCTGTTCGACACAAATTGCAGGAACAGGACGATTCCGCCCTACGCTTATCGCGAAATGAGCAAAGGGCTTGGGGAAGGCGCACATGTCCCTTACAGCTAATGCGACGGCACTCGGACGGCTGATGGGCCCAGGTCCGCGGATGCCGGTTTACCTCCTCATGTTTGTTACGAACCGCTGTAATGCGGCCTGTGATCATTGTTTCTATTGGAGCGAACTGAACACGAAGGTGAAAGAGGAGCTAACCATCGAGGAATTTGATCATCTGGCGCGAAATCTTGGGCCGATGCTGCAGGTGACCTTCACCGGCGGAAGCCCGGAGCTCCGAAAGGACTTGCCTGATATCGTACATCGATTCTTCGAGCACTCCCGCCCGACCAACATGACGTTCTGCATGCTCGGACATAGCACAAACCGCATCGTGCAGCACGTGGAGAAGATGCTCCGCCTGTGCCCCGGCCAGAAGATCAAGATCGGCATCTCGCTCGACGGCCTGGGCGAGGATCACGACCGCTGCGCCGGGTTCCGGGCCTCTTCAACCGCGTGGTCGCCACCATCAGAGAGCTTGGCCGTATTAAACATCATCACCCGAATCTCCGCCTGGACATCGGCATGACGGTACACGGCCTGAACTATGACAAAGTGATCGAGACCGCAGCGTGGGTCCGCGCGAACCTGCCCGTTGATGTGCTGAAGCCGATCCTTGTGCGTGGCGACCCGCTGAACCCGGAGACGCTAGGGGAGGTATGCAAGACTACGTACCTGAATGTAGTCGATCACGATGCGGCCTGGCTCGGCATGCGAGAGGGGCGGTTTTCGCCATTCGATTACCTTGTACATGCCAAGGAGAAGGTCCAGCGCGACATCATCGCCGAGACGAGTCAATCCGGCGTCGCGCCCCTCACCTGCGCGGGAGGCCGCGAAACTGCTGTGATCTATCCCACAGGCGACGTTGCGGGCTGCGAGCTACGTGGTGATGTGCTAGGCAACCTTCGTGAGGCTGGCTTCGACTTTCGGACCATTTGGCTCGGGAAGCAGGCGCATAGATTCCGGATAACCGCTGGCCAGGTCGAGGCCTGCCAGGGCTGCTATCACCATTGCTTCATCAGCCCTGCTCTTTTTCGCACGCCCAAGATGTGGCCGCGTATGGTGAAAGCCGCATGGGATATCTATCGCGGATCGAGCATCGCGGTAGCGTAAGCGGAGCCCATCGAGAACCGACCCGAAACAGTCTATTGAGCGATATCGAAGACCATATCGATTAGGCTGAGTCAGGGTCACACTGTCGGGCGAAGTCGCCGAATCTTGCCTGGTGCTATGCAGGTCCAAACAAATCCTGCGGCCCAGCTTAGGTGCATGATCATGGCAGCAGGGCCCATGGCCAGCAGCAACATGTCGTGTTGCCGCACTGCCGCGACTGCCCCCCAGCTCAGGCAGGTGCTGGCGTAGAATAAGGGAACTAGCGCAGAAGCCGGGCTTACCGGCGCGAGAACCACGCCGCTCGCGCATCCGGCGAGGATGAATAGCGGCGCTAACTGACGCAATTTTGGCCGGGCGCGGTGCGCAAACAACGTGCGGGCGCGGGCGGTGCCATACCGAAAATACTGGCGCGCGAGGCTCGTTGGGTCCCGCCGGGGAAAATAGGTTATAGTGGCCTCAGCACACATCCAGATCCGACCGCCAGCCCGAACTGCGCGCAGATCGTGCTCGGCATCTTCGTTCGGCGTGAAAGCATCGTTGTAACCGCCGACAGCAATGAAAAACTGGTGGTCCAAAGCGGCATGGTGGCCAGTTTCTACGAATCCGGAGCGGCCAGGGATACGGAGTGGCGAGCCGCCATTGCCAAGCCTGCTATTTTGCGCTGCTGCCGCTGCTCTCTGAAAGCCATTCCGGCCAAAGGTGCGCATTGGAACTACGACCGAGGTTGCCCTGGTGCTCGTCAAGGCGGCGATGCAATCCTGGAAAAAATTCGGGGGATACAGCGAATGTGCGTCGGCGCGCATGATGACAGTTGATTGTGGTGCCGCAATTCTTGCCGCTAGATTGATTGCAGCCGATTGGAGCCGTTTTGGGTTGTTCACGATGCGAATGCAGGGATACATGGCGGCGATAGCTGAGACAATTTTGATCGTGCGATCGGTGCTACCTCCATCAAGCACCAGGATTTCACAACCTCTCGAAGGCGCTTGAAGCAACAACGATTGGAGACAGGATCCGATATAATGCTCCTCATTGAGGACCGGGACGGCAATTGTTACAAACGGGCGGCTGTTGAGGGCCATCTCTGACTCATCTGCCAAATGCGTGTTTCCGGCGTGCTTCCTCCGGCAACCATATAGCCTCTTCGGCACGAAGCCTGCGCTCCCCGATCTGATCTCGTGCCGTTCTGACTCTTTGCTCATGATGCTTACCAGAGCCACCAATACCCGAAAACAAGAACGAAAATGGCAATCAATGCATTGGTGGTCATGTGAGCCGCAATCGCGTCGCCCAGCCTTCCGCGGCGGTAAAATGCAAAGGCATAGGCCATCCCTGCTAGGGTTCCGACGATCCAGCGGTCGTGCAGCAGGCCGAATGCCAGCGAGGACATGATGAGCGAAAGCCACGTGAACTCATGCAACAAGGCGTATTGACATAGCCTTTGCCGCCGCTCCGACCGCGGACACCTATGGAAACGTGAACGGCGTTGGCGGCAAATCGGCGTGCGGAACGCTGGGCTATGCGATGGTGGACGTAAAGCATGCCGATCGGGTTGTCGCGATTACTGATAATCTTGTGCCGTATCCGGCCTGCCCGATCGACATCACTCAGGATGACGTCGACTACGTGGTACGGGGGTTCGGCGAAGAAGCATAAGGGATCGCGTAGTGCCGCTTCGATGTCGATCTGATAAGTTCCGCGGGTCATTGTCAGCCCTCCGCTGACTGCAGCTCCAGTAGCGCATCCGGCAAGCGGGCTGCCAACGATGTGCCCGCTTCTACAGCCGGAAATGGGGCCTGCTTGTGCGGGTAAGCCGGCTGCCGTCCCGGGCTTGGCCACGCCGGTGTGCAGCCCTCCAGGGTTTTCAGAAAACGATCGTGTTGGCCAGTTCATCGCGCCAGTTGATTGAAGCCGCCGGCTCAAATGCCCGGCCCGTATGCGCATCCAGAACCTCGGGCTCGCAGTCTGGATCACGTTTCATCATGACGCGCACCTGGGCTAGTGCGTCCTCTGGACGGTCGAATGTGCCTAGCCTTCGGCCATTGTTTCGAAGCTCATAGCCCATGTGTGATCCTCCCTTGCTCTGCAGCATCGCTTGAAATTGCGGCCCGCCCTGATGCTGGCTTGCTGCCGCATCAGGTTGTTAGTTGCTGCTTTCTGAAATGAGGCGGGAACCGCCACCGGGCTCTTCACCCCGCGTGCAAGAGTATAACGCGTTTGCCCGAGAAGGATCGACAAATTAACAATTAGTTTACCCAGTTATCCGAATTGCTTAGCTCGGGATAACGAAAACCGTTCCGGATGTTGCTTTTACTGGCCAGTATGAGGCCTCATGCCGGCGCTGCGGTCACGCATCGGAGATCGATCTGCGTGGGCTGATTGCTTGCTGGCACGGCGATAAGCCCATGCTCGAGCTGCCGCTGCGCTGCGCCCGGTGCGGCAAGACCGGATAGCGACTTACGATTGCGTAACAGGCCAGAATTACAGCCTATCCACAGACTTATCCGCAAGATTTTCCTACTATGGCGTGGATAAGTGAGGATTCTGGTTGCATACTTGTCGGCTTCCACACGCGAATGCATGATCACAGCCTGGCTCCGCTGGCGCGGTCGTCGGGATCATCCCGCGTCAGCCGCCCAGGGCCGCGGGGGCCTCGCCCACTTCCCCGCCCCCGCGCGTCCTCTGGCTAAGGCGCGATAAGGCCCGATTATTGCGCGTTAGGAGGAGCTGCCACAATTGCGCAGGACAATCCCGCTTCGCTGCTCGCTCGCCTGCTTGATAATCTTGTCCAACTTCCCGCGGCGAATCATCCAGCCTTGGTTCTGACGGAGAAAACTGATTTCGCGCTCAACGAGGGCGTTGAGCATTTCGCGCGTTGGAACCGCCGGCGCCATGTAATCCGCCAGAATGGCGGCGGCTAAGTTGCAGAGGCCACTCCCCTTATATCCCCAGGCGAAGTCGCCTGTCGGATGACTATAAATATCAGTCCGCGGCCGCAATTCATAACCGCTAGGCGCGAATGCCCTCCAGCGCTGAGAGCCGTCCGCGTTTGTTTCCACTTTTCCGTAGTAATAATCAGGCATATCGCTCGTTTCGTTATAGGTGAGCGACTACTTTTCCCCCATCCTGCAGCGCGTGCCAAGCCAGCGAGCGAGGACACGCGGGGGCTGAAGGTGGTAGCCCCCTGCGGCCCAGGGCGGCCCAGCGCCTGGAGCGACCCGCGCTGGACAGAGCCGGTTAGCGGGTCTCGGTAGGAAGGAGCCGCAAGCCCGCTTTTTGGTAACTTGCCAATGCGTGCAGAGGGGCGAATCAATACAACCGCGACGGGCTTTCGGGGCGAACGCAAGAAAAGCCCGCGCGAAGCGATCGGCGCGGGCCGAGGCTTAGTAGGAATAAAGAATGGTTGGAGGCCAACGCCGCGTGCCAGTGGCGGTTGCGGCTGTCACTTGCCGCCGCCTGGGCGTCCGATCCTCCAGATCAGCTTCAGCGAGCGCTATGCCCGCATCAGCGAGCGCGTGGCAGACCATCTGCTCGATCGTCAGCCCTTGCTCCCGGGTCCGACTCGTGATGGTCGCCACCGTCGAGTTCCGAAGCCGGATGTTCAGAGGTCGTAGGGCGATCCTGGTTCCCGAGCTATGCCGGCGGAAGATTCGGTGCCGCGGCGGTGGCGATGGACAGCGCGGCCTCGGGAGAAGGGCGCTTACTGGCCTGGCGAGACTTCAGCGTGTTCATGAGTTCAGGCGCCTAACGCGACGCGCCCGGGGAATCGGCCAGTGCAGCCCGCCCCTCGTAGGGTGGCGCAAGTCGCAGAAGCGGCGATAAAAACCAAGAGGATAAATGATGCGCAATCGAGAAGGCTTACCGGACCAAACCATCATACCGGACCACCCGGACAAAGCACTCAAGGGCGGTTCGCGGCCGGCCAAACCTGCTGGGAACGACAGATGCAACGGTTCAAGTCTGGGCGGCAGGCTCAGCGATTTCTGTTTGCGCACTCTTTCATCTACGGTCATTTCCGTCCGCGGCGTCACCGCATGGCGGCCGGCGAATACCGGGCGCTCCGGGCAAATGCATTTGACGTCTGGCGTCAGGAGACGTGTGCGCGGAAGGCGGCCTGATCGGTCCGGGCGCAGATCGTGCTTGGCTCAGGTGCGTCCAGTGGCGGTTAACGTGACAATGCCCATTGAATGGCGTCCAGTGAGCAAACGCCCAGGGTCCGATCTTCAGCACGACGGCCCTGACTGGGCCATGCAAATCCTCGAGCGTTCCGCGCGCGCGAATCAGGGGTAAAAGATGGTCCCGGATCAGAAGGGCGCGATCATCATTCGATGCAATAAGCTTCGGGCCGATACGCTTTCGTGCCAATTGGCCGGTCTCACAATAACAGGGCTATTATTGACGCTGCTCGCCCCCCGCAGCCGGCCACCTTAAGGGCCGTATGTTTGGGTTTCCGATTACGGGCGTCGCAGCCTCAGGTGCGATTACCACACAGTAGTCGATTTAATTTGAAAGGGCCAGGGAAATCGTCCTGCCACTTTGAGTGACAAACGAATGCTGTCCGCGTCACGAAGCGCTATTTGCGGGCAGTCGTCCCATCGGTCTGGTAAGCCAGACCAAAGAGGCCCATATATAGAGCTCGGCGCTTTTTGAACCTGGGCGCTTCGGCATCCGGTGCTTCCAATTTGAAAAGTTCGATGGCCTGCAGCCTGCGGGCCGCCGGTTGCAAGGAGAGATCTGATGTCGCTTGGCACGGTCAAATGGTTCAGCACACTCAAGGGGTATGGTTTCATTCAGCCTAACGACGGGTCGAAGGATGTCTTCGTTCATATCTCGGCGGTGGAGCGCGCCGGCCTCCGTTCGCTGAACGAAGGACAGAAGGTCAGCTTCGACCTTGAGCGTGGGCAACAGGGAAGAACGTCGGCGACGAACCTGCATTCGGCTTGAAACCGCAATTTGTGGGCTGACATTGGGCAGCCCCACTTGCGAAGGAAGGGCCATGCCTCAGCATAAGTTTACGGTCGGTCAAATAGTCGAGTTTCTGGCCAGGCCACGCGACCCGCTGGACAGGAACGTTCCCCGCGGGAACTACACTATTGAGCGCCTGCTTCCGAGTGAGACCAAGGATTTGCAGTACCGAGTGAAGCACACCGTGGATGGGCATCAGCGCGTTGTGGCTCAAAGCCAACTCCGCCACCCCGCGGCGGTGCGTGCTCCTCGTCCCTGAATGCGCCGTGCCGTTTCAGCCCGAGGCGCTGCACATGGTCCCGTTCCAAAAACGCGGAACCATCCCCAGTTAGCCATGGCTACTCATCAGCGCACGCATTCCGCAAAATGTACCCAGGCTGCCATAGCATCGTTGAGCGCTGCTCGAGCGGTTAACTCGTCGACCCAATCTTTTTCATCGAAGATCCGAGCGGCATCGGTTAGGTTGGAGACGACTCCCTCACGCTTGCCGCCATGCAGGTTATAAATATGATCGTTTCGTCTTTCAGCCACCGCGAAACGCCCGTCTCGCGACAGCAACGACTATCAGTATCTTAGCGACAAAGGCTATCCTGCCTGGAAACGCTTCGCCGCAAAAAGGAACCGGCATGAACTGGGTGACTTTCCGAACCGAAGGCGGTGGCTTGCTCAAGGTCCAATCACAACACGTGGTCGCCATCTACGACGAGTTGGGAGTTGTGAAGGTCGCTACCACTGCAGGATGCGTTCATACGCTTTCCAGCGGCGTCACAGTGCAGAAGGCCGCGAGCCTGGCCTCTGCAGAAGCCGAGCAGGACCGCGAATAGTTCGCCGCCGTCATGGCAGACGTTCACCGATATCCGCTCTGGCCGATTCATAATCCGCCGAGGGGCTGGTGCACTGCAATCAATAGCTACGCGGGGAGGCTCTCCCGAGCCGGGAGTTCTCATGGGCGGCGCCCTTTACCCAAGCTGCGCAGCTGAACGACAGCACCGCGACCCCGGCCAGGAACGCCGCCACGCGCCACGGCGCCCCATTCGACTGCTGCAGGAACGTCAGCGAGATCAGCGGCGTGAATCCGCCGACGATTGCCGAGACCTGGTACGCCACAGACAGCCCGGTGTAGCGCACCCGCGCCTGGAACAGCGTGGTGAAGAACGTCGCCTGCACGCTGAGCATCAGCGTCGGCCCCAAGTTGTAAGCGGTCACAAAGCCTATCCATACGGCCGCGACCGTCCGCCCCTCCAGCACCCAGAAGAACGGGAAGGCGAGCAGCGCCGTGAAGCCGGCGCCGGCCATGTACATCGCCCGAGGCCCGAACCGGTCACCCAGCATGCCATAGAGCGGCGTCACCACCAGCCCGACGCCAGAGGTCGCAAGCAATGCGCTCAAAGCCTCCTCGCGCGGCAGGCCGAGCTGGAGGGTCGCGTAGGTCAGGCCGAAGGACTTGATCATGTTGCCAGATACCGTCTCAGCCAGTCGTGCGCCGGTAGCGAGCAGGGCGGCTCTCCCGTGCGTGCGCAGCAGGTCCACGATGGGCAGTTCAGGGCGCACACTCCGGATTGCTTCGAACTCTGGCGTCTCTGCGATATGCATCCTCACGTAGAGCCCGAGCACCAGCATGATGGCGCTGAGCAAGAACGGCACCCGCCACCCCCAGGCTATGAACGCCCCGGGCGGCAGGAAGGCGATCAGCTCGAACACCAGGGACGAGAGTAGCAGCCCGCCCGGCGAAGCCGCCTGGGGAAGGCTGCCCCAGAAGCCACGTCTGCCGGAGGGGGCGTGCTCGATGGTGATCAGGCTGGCGCCGGCGTACTCGCCTCCCAGTCCGATCCCCTGGGCAACACGCAGGACCACCAGCAGAATCGGCGCCCAGATCCCCGCCTGCGCGAAGGTCGGCAGCAGGCCGATCAGGAATGTACCAGCCCCGATGATCATCAGAGTGGCGACGAGGGTCGCCTTGCGGCCAATCCGATCGCCGATGTCGCCGAAGATCAGCCCACCGAGCGGGCGGGCCAGGAAGCCGGACGCGAAGGCGCCGAACGACGCCATGGTGCTAAGCTGCGAATCGCCGCTGGGGAAGAACAGAGGGCCGAACACCAGGGCGGAGGCGGTCGCAAAGACATAGAAGTCGTACCACTCCAGCAGCGCGCCCACGAAGCTCGCGGCCGCAACACGTCGCATCGCAACGTTCACACCCCTCCCGCGGTCGCCTGCGCCGCCATCCGGCGGCTCCCGTCTTCGCGCCATGATTGCCTCGCGCAACTGCTCACCGTGCTCTCGAGACACGACCGCGACGAATTCCTGCAGATGGCCTGAGACCTCGGCATGACCGGCTCCGCTGCGCGGCCCGCTTGCGTGGGCCCCGGCGCGGCTATGCAATCGCGCAGCCTCGCGGTTATGTCCGGGTGATTTGGCCCCGGTCGTAGCCGTTGGATGTAGGCATGAGAGAACCGGACCGTCTATCTGTCATTTCTCGATGAGTACGATCCGATACTCGTCTCGGCCAGCGGCGCGTACGAGCCGCGGCCCGAAGGGACCAACTGGTGCGCCTCGTTGCTCACAACAAGGCCGCCGGGTTTCTCGCAACCTGCCAAGTCTTACCGGCCGGCCAATCTGATGACCACTTCTGGGTGGGAAGGACAGACATGGCATCTGGGCGCGGCCGCCGCTGGCAAGCTGCACGTCGGTATTGATGCGGAAACGCATGAATAATTGCAGTGCGTCTTAATAATGCGTCTTATTTATAGTATTAGATGGGCACAAGCCTTAGGCGGGGCACAGCCGGGGTTTTTGGCGGATTGTCACTTCCCCGCCAGGGCGTTGCGGTTTTTTATTTCGCCGGGTGCTTGACGTGTTTTGTCCCGGAAGGAGCTGTTGCGTTGTCTCGATCCGCTGAACATCTGGTCAAAAACCGCCTTATGCGCATGCTTTCTGACGATGAACGCACGCGCCTCGTTCCGTACCTGCACTACACTAAACTGTCGCTTGGCGATGTGATCTATGAGCCGGGTGCACGCCTAGATCACCTGTGCTTCCCCACCACCTCTGTGGTCTCGCTGCTCTACACGATGGAGAATGGTGTCACAGCCGAGATGGGTCTTGCTGGCAACGATGGCGTGGTGGGAATCGCTTTGTTTCTGGGAGGCGATACCACACCCAATCGCGCCGTTGTACAACTCGCTGGGGGTGCGTATCAAATGCCGGCGGAGGCGCTCCGGCAAGAGTTCGCGCGGGGTGGCCCGCTTGCGCAACCATCCGCGGATCTCGACCCCCTCGTAGGGGAACACCGTTAGCCTACGAGGCCTATTCAATCAGCAGATCCATGGGTCGAAGCGGTCGCTGCGCTCGGTCGAGGACTTTTCGCAGTTCGAACAGAGAACAGCCTACTTCAACGGAGACCATGTCAGCGCGACCCGAAAGGGCCCGAATC
>JAFAHH010000110.1 GCA_019237355.1 Acetobacteraceae bacterium
GCTGGGACACTGACTGGGTTGTAGAGTTCGATATCAAAGGGCTGTTCGATAATCTCGAACATGATCTTCTGATGAGGGCTCTGCGCAAGCACTGCCAGGAGCCCTGGATCCTACTCTATGTGGAACGCTGGCGAGAGGCCCCATCAAGCGCTAGGCGGCCGCACACCTATGGCGGTTTGGCGCGCAGGCGTCAGCGGGGTGGTTGAAGGCAACGCTGTGGACTTGACGCTTCGCTTGGACAACGCTGGCGCGTTGCCCACAAGCCCACAGCGTCATCCGCAACCGCAAACAAGATTGATTGCTTGATCAGAAGGAGTCGGAGCCGACGCGCCTCTCAATAAAAACCCATCCGGAGTGGTCCTACCAATGGGGTCCACCTCTCTTCGTACTCGTGATACATGAGCGTTGGGCCAAGCCCAGTCGATAAATGCGTAAGCCAACAATACCACTACCGCCGCGAATAGCGCGGCCACCATATACAGTGTGCCATCTACTAGAGCCTGCTGGTTATCGATCTCCTCCCGCAGATCCTTATCGATAGTTACCCAGATCCGCCACCAAAAGAACGCGGGATCCAGCCGGTACTTCAGAAGCGGATACTGCTCGTACGCAGCAATCAAGTTGCCTAGCCGTGTTGGTGAACTAACGGTAGGCATAGCGGTGCGCCGATCGAGTGGGAAGTCTTTAAGCTTGGTAACCGCCTCGAAGTAGAGGCGCGAAGCTTCGCTTTTTGCGTTCCTTACCTGCCAGTCCCTAATTCTTGAAAGGCTGCGAGAATCCATAACAGGCCGCTGCCCGCCGAGATAGCAGCGTACCTCCATGAGCCAGTTGGATCGGACTCGCGTTGACGGTGCGCAGGGATGCTGTACCAGATATGAAGGAAGTAACTTCATACGCGCCTCATAGTGCCGCATCGCACGCAAGATCTTGAGAAGGCGCGCACGCTGCAGATCGCGGAGCGCGGATGATATCCATTGTGGCCAGAAGCGTCGCCCTTCGAACAATATGTATATTGGCATGTCTAAGACGACGATCAGCCAACCCCAGAGCGCCGCTTCGACTAAGAAGGAATAAGCGATTGGGACCTTTATACCGTATGATATGGCCACGGTATGCACGATTCGAGCCATTACCGCCGCAAGCACCGCTCCAGGAAGGAGTAACCGAAAGACAAGCTTGGTACCGAAACTAACCGGAAGCTTCACAGTTACTCCTTCGGTCCGCAGCAATCAGGACCATGGGGGCCGATCGTCGTTCCACGGCCTCCATAGCCGCCTTGGTCGGGACGTAGTTGGTGATAATTATAATGGGACGGTGATGTGCCGCCCTCTGAGCTGCCGGTCTCTGGGCGGCCCTTGCCGGTTGCCTGGCTGCTCGTCGCACGATGAGGCATTCTTGCTGTCGTGCCTGTCTCCTGCCCGGTGCTTTCGGTAGTACTCATCGAGCCTTGGGAGCCGGGCGTGCCCTGCGGGTTAGAGGGCGAGGTGGTTCCGCCTGTCTGGGCCGAAGCGGCGCCGGAAACGAGCAGCGCGGTAGCCGCGGCTGCGATGAGCTTCTTCATTGGTTTGCTCCCGAACTTTTCTGCATTGCTTTGCCTGGGGCGTCGGGTCTGGCGGCCGGCGCTCTTAACCTTCAACCGTAGCGATCATCCTGGAGGCGTCGGTTCCGCTCAGGGTCTCTCCATAGTGCGCCGCGTGTGTTTTCCTGCTGCACAACCATCGCGAGCTAGATGACGGCCGCAAAAATCCATTCTGATCGCTAGCATGCAATTCCCCTCTAAATCAGCATGCGTTATCCGTGTTGCAGGGTAATCACTTTACCCCAAGCTTTCGCCCAGCCGCTATCATGGACGATACGATCCGATCTCGCGCCCACTCTTGCCGGCGCGTTCAGCTTGAGGGAACGTTCAGGGGAGCGGACGTGCAATAGCGCTCGATTCTCCCGGACAGGGTCTCAGATGTGTGGCCATGCGCATGGAGTATCACGTATTGTACATTCCAGGAGACACTAAGGTGTAACGCCGCTAGGGCCTAATCTGAATGTTGATAAAGGGGAGCTGATGGCCGAAGAGCTCGTATTTTACACCCACCCCATGTCGCGCGGCCGGATCGTGCGGTGGATGCTCGAGGAAATCGGCCATCCATACCAGACTGAGGTGCTCGATTACGACACGACCATGAAAGCGCCGGAATATCTTTCCATCAACCCGATGGGAAAGGTCCCGGCAATCAGGCACGGTGATACCGTCGTGACGGAGACAGCCGCTATTTGCGCCTACCTTGCAGATGCATTTCCGGATTCTGGTCTCGCGCCGCCGCCTGGAAGCCGGCTGCGCGGTCCTTATTATCGTTGGCTGTTCTTCGGCGCCGGTCCGCTTGAGGCCGCCGTTACCAATCAAGCGCTGGGCTTTACGGTGCCGAAAGGACGGGAACGGCTCGTCGGCTACGGGCGTTTCTCCGACGTTATGGATGTGCTAGACCGGGCTGTATCACAGGACAATTATCTTCTAGGCCGCAGCTTTACCGCTGCTGATGTTTATCTCGGCTCGCAAATCGGCTGGGGAATGCACTTTGGTTCAATCGAGAGGCGTCCGGCATTTGAGCAGTATTGGAACCGGATCAGCGCCCGGGAAGCGGCACGGCGTGCGAGGGAAACCGACGATGCGCTAATGAGCCGGGGGTAGATCAGCTACTCGATTGCTTGGCGCGGAGGTAGCGGCGGTGGGCTTATATTCGTGCGCCTTGGCACTGAAGATCGCGGTTCGCACGTTTGTCCCATTGCCTAGCCTTCGGAAAATCAAGGGCCGCGATTGGGCAGCAGCCTTACGCGCTTGCCTTCAACCCCTAACGCGATTCGCCCCGCTTTTAGGGCCAGGGCATCTTCGCCGAATACCGCCCGGCGCCAGCCATGCAGGGCGTGGATCTCGGGTGTATTCTCGGTGGCGAGACGCTCCAAATCATCGGCGCTTGCTACGAGCCGGGGGGCCACATGATGCTGCTCGCATTTTGCCGCGAGCAGTACTTTGAGCAGGGCGATAAGGGCCGGGGAGGGCTTGGGTGCTTCACGCCCGGCTCCCCGGGGATCGGGAAGCATGTCCTGGGGCAGGCGCTTGGCCTCGGCGATGGTGGCCAGCAAGGCAGCCCCGCTCCGGCCCTCGGCAAAGCCCCGCGTGATCCCGCGTGCGCGCGCCAGGGCTTCTGGATTATCCGGTGCGGTCGCCGCTATTTCCAGCAAAGTTTCGTCCTTTAGGACTCTCTGGCGAGGGATGTTAACGCGCTGTGCCTCCCGTTCTCGCCAGGCCGTAACCGCCCGGAGCAGGCCCAGGTAGCGGCGGTTCGTGGTGCGGGGCCGCAATCGCTCCCACATCGATTCGGGATCGACCTGGTAAGAGGCGGGATCGGCAAGTTCGGCCATCTCTTCCGCGACCCAGTCCAGCCTCCCCTCTTGCTCCAGGCGTTCGCGAAGGCGCTCGTAGACGCCACGGAGATAGGTCACGTCCGCCGCGGCGTAGGCGATTTGGGCGGGCGAGAGGGGGCGGGCTGACCAGTCGCTGAACCGGTGGGCCTTCTCGATAGAGCCCCCCGTGAGCGCGGCCACCAGAGCGTCGTATCCAACCTGGTCGCCAAACCCAGCCACCATGGCCGCGACCTGGGTATCGAACAGGGGTCGGGGGACGTCCCCGAACTTCAGCAGGCAGATTTCGATGTCCTGCCGGGCGGCGTGGAACACTTTCGTCACGGCCGGGTCGATGAAGAGGCCTCCGAGCGGCCCGAGATCGATGCCCGGCGCCTGCGCATCCACCACCCCGACCTCGTTATCACCGGCGAGCTGCAGGACGCATACCTCGGGCCAATAGGTTCGCTCGCGAATGAATTCGGTATCGACCGTGACGAAAGACTCGCGGTGCATGCGCTGGCAGAGGGCTTCGAGCGCAGCGCTGGTGCTGATCAGCTTGGGTTCTGGGAAATCGGGGCGTAGCGACCGTGACATGCTTGGCTTCTACACGGGGCGGCTGGGGGGCGGAAGCTTGTCTTTCAGCCACTTGATCCTGGCCGGTACGCGGCGCTATATGCGCGCTCCTCCGCGTTTTCTGCGGGCTGGGGCCATAGCTCAGTTGGGAGAGCGCCTGAATGGCATTCAGGAGGTCAGGGGTTCGACTCCCCTTGGCTCCACCAAAAAAGCCCGCGCATGTCAGTGCATTAGCGAGGAACAAGAACCATTTAGGATTACAGCCTTGCCTGTTGCTGCCTATCCAGCGGGACCAGCGCGGGACATGGAGCAGCCCAATCCGATGTCGTGCCCACCCACCGGACGAGCAGCATCC
>JAFAHH010000178.1 GCA_019237355.1 Acetobacteraceae bacterium
AGTGGCGACCGTGTTTCCGACGACATTCGTTAGCGCCGTGCAGGTGGCCATAAGGCGGTCAACTCCAAAGAGAAGACCCAAACCGTTGAGCGGCAGGGAGCGGACCGTTTGCAACGTGGCGGCAAGCTTAATGAATGCGCCGCCAGCGACATTTGATCCCCCTTTTGAGGTTAGGAACAGGATTCCAAGCACGCCCAACTGATCCAAAAGTGAAAACGGCGTGTCTGTGGCTTGGGCAATGAAGGCCACCGCAATCGCCATATAGATCGACGTTCCGTCCAGGTTGAAGCTGTATCCGCTAGGCACGACGAAACCGACGATGGCCTCGTCGCAGCCCGCATGCTCTAGCTTCAACATCAATCGCGGCAGGACGACCTCACTGGACGCCGTACCTAGAACCAGCAGCAACTCGGTGCGGATAAGGCGGAGAACCTTGAAGATCGACAAGCCGACCGCCGCCATGACTGCGCCAAGCACAACAACAGCGAAGAAGATTGAGGTCAGCCAGTACAAGATCACCAATTCGGCTAAGTATACGAGCGTCGCGGCGCCAGATGAACCGATTGCCGCGGCCATTGCCCCAAACGCGCCAATGGGCGCTAGGCGCATGATAAATCCCAAGATTCGGAACAGAATGTCCTGGGCTTCGCCGATGCCTCTGAGGATCCCCGAGTCGCGGGAGGCGCCCCCGACGCTGAGCGCCGCACCGGTAAGGACCGAAATAAATAAAACCTGAAGAATTTCGCCTTTGGCGAAGGCGTCAACGAGTGTTGTTGGTATAATGCTCATAAAAAATCCGAGAGCCGTGAAATGGCTCGCAGCGCTGGAGAGCTTAGTTACGCTCTCGTTCAAAGCGAGATCAGTTGCGTGCAGCCCGACGCCAGGCTGGAAAACGTTAACGGCGACGAAGCCCAGGCCCATGGCTACAGTAGTTAAGGCCTCGAAATAGACGAGAGCTTTTAGCGCCAAACGGCCAAGCTGGCTCATATCCGAGATGTGAGTCAGCCCATGCACGACGGTGCAGAAGATGATCGGCCCGAGCATCATGCGAAGGAGAGCGATAAATGCGTCCCCGAGCGGTTTCATCGCCGCTGCCGTGGCGGGCGCCAAGAGACCGAGCACCACTGCCGCCAGAATACCGATAATCACCTGGATGTAGAGCTGCCGAATGATTGCCGTCGGCCGCCCATTTTTTCCCAGATAAGTAATCGCCCGGGTATAGACCTGCCGAAGAAATGCGATCGGCCGCTCGTTTCCTCTCAGATAACCAATTGCTTGGATATAGGCCTGCCGAAAGATCGCCATCGGCGTTTCCTCTCAGACAATCTTAACGTTGTCCGCGATCATTCATAGGCGAGAGGAGCTATGCTGGCCAGTGCTTTCGGGTCATGGATGGCCATGCCCAAAAGTTCTGACATCGAGCCTTTTTGCCCCGGCAAGCCGACCGATCCTGGGCGAACCGGCGGGCACGCTCGGTTGTTTGTCGAAGCGGTGCTTTGCATCGTGCGCACCGGCAGCTCACGGCCGGCATGCCACGGCCGGCTAAAATGGCGGGCGGCCAGCCCTTCTGGGTGTAGGCAAGCGCCGATTGCATGGCCATGAAGATCGTTACGTGCCACGCGACCGGGTCGCGCCATAGTTTGCCCGCGGGTTCGGCATCGGCTTGATGTTCGCGTGGCCGCCGCGCTCTGCAATGGCGGCGCGCAAAGCGTCCCTATCATAAGCGCTGTCGGCGACCAGGATTTGTCCTTCGCCAACGTGTCCAGCAGATCAGCGGCGCTGCGGCCGTCATGCGCCTGTCCGGCGCTCAACTTGAGCGAAATGGCATTGCCGCTGGCATCGACAGCCGCATGAATCTTGGTCGTCAGTACGCCCCGCGTCACTCCATGCATGGCATGTGGTTGGCGCGAAATGCCCCCCAGGGGGGTAGAGGCGGTGTAGCAGCACGCAGGCGGCGCGAAGCGCATGTCGACCGCGAAGCGCGCGGATGGGAAAGGGCAAGTGATCACGCGCCGACATGGATCGAATTGACCGATCAACCGAACCATCCCAAGCCCCGAGCAAGCAGGAAGTCTCGATCATGAGCGATAGCTTCAATCTGGAACGGTTTATCGACGCGCAGGAAACCGCCTTCCAAACGGCACTCAAGGAGTTGAAAGCAGGGCGGAAGCGGACGCACTGGATGTGGTTCATCTTCCCCCAGCTCAGCGACTTGGGTCGGTCCTCCACAGCTAAGTTCTACGGAATTGGCTCCCTTGAAGAGGCGCGCGCGTATCTCGGCCATCCCTTACTGGGTCCGCGCTTGATTCTGTGCACCCGGACGGTGCTGGAGAGCCAGGGGCGGTCCCTATTTGAGATATTTGGCTCGCCCGATGATTTGAAGTTCCGCTCGTCGATGACCTTGTTCGAGGCAGCCGCGGCCTGTGAAGAGTACCGCGTGCTATTCGGCACGGCCATTGATCGCCTGTGCGCAGGAGAGCGCGATGAAATCACGCTCCGCGTAATCCTTAAAGGCGCATGATTTCAGACCAGCGCTCCAGCGCCGCTTCGCCTGGGCCGGTGAGTTGATAGATGCTCCGTTGCGTGCGCTCAAACCAACCATATATGTTGCGCTGAAGAATGCGGCCGGCGCTGGGCGCAGCCGTCCGGAGATCACGAAGGCGGGCGGGTCCTGCCCGCAGGAATGCGGCGCAGGCGAGGGCCAGTTGCCGATAGGCGGTCATGACCGGCTGGCGCGTCGAGCCTCCGGGAGATGGATCACCGCTGCGGCGCGTGTGTTCCGAAAGCAACCGTTTTCGGCCCCGCTGATCGGCCCGCGGCCGGTAGGGTCCGGGGTGGGCGGGCACCTTCACCCGGTCCCGTGCGACATCGACGTCTCAGACCGAAGCCCATCAGCCGGCATAAGCGGTGCACCCGCGCGTCCCGGTCTCGCCCGCCCCGAGTTGCCGACACTGCAAGCCAGACCTCATCCGACCGTCGCATCCGATCCAGCCTGCAGCAACAGATCAAGATTGAAGCCAAGCTTCATCTCGACGATCGCAAGCTGCGGCGGCTCGCCGTCCCGCACTGCGGCGCCATCGCAGCCGTCCACTTCGCCTTTCACAACAAGGCCTGCAGCTTGGAGGAAGCGCTTTACAGCCGGATAGAGGGACGTCTCGAGCATGGCCGGCAGCCTGCTCTGCTTTACCGAGCCGCCACAACAGACTGCGCGTAAGCATACCGAGCTGTTCACAGCCTATCCGGCATGGTTCCAGTTAATAATAACGTCCACGCAGGTGGTGGAGATTCAGTGCTGATCCCGGTGTGGGTCGGCGCTGTAGTACACGGTGGCCATTGGGGCCGATCGGCTACGATGGACGCGAGACTGCAACCCGAGCACGGCCAGGCGTTATCCCCGGTTCTTACGGGATGGGCGGATCGTTAGCGCCGCGCATAAGGCGCTCGCCAGTACGAGCCCCGCGGCGGCAAACATCACCACCCGAAAACTCTGCACAAAAGCCTCGTTCAAGACCTGCTCCAGCACCCGCCGCTGCCCGCCCGTGATCTGCGACGGCACCTTCGCCCCGGCGAACTTCGGCGCCTCGGCAACCAGGGCGAGCCGGATT
>JAFAHH010000317.1 GCA_019237355.1 Acetobacteraceae bacterium
AGGCGTGAACCGAAATTCAGCGGACGTTGCTGGCACTCTGTGGAGACAAAGCGGTAAGACGCACATCAGGTGCGAACGCGCCGAAACAGGCCAGCCCTCGAAGCACGTTAACGAAGGCACTGCTCATTGCCGCACTCGTTGGTGCCATTCCGCTGTTCCGCGCCATGCTGCCTGCCTGCCTGGCTCGGCTCGGCACTGGCCCGGCAATCACGCGGAGGAAATGATGACGAAGTTGATCGCTTACACCACAACAACGCTCGCGTTTGCTGGCGCCCTGCTCGCCGCTCCGAATCTGTCGGCTCAGGAACGATGCAAGATGAGCTGGGAGACCCCGGCCGCCGATACGAATTACACGCAGCAGCTTTCGCTCGATGTCGGCGACATACCCGGCCATCAAGTCCGCGTCTTCGAGCTGCATCGCGTGTATCGGAACGACAAGCCGAATTGCGAAGGACTGAAGCGGACCGAAGGATGGACCCGTGGCTATAGCGACTATATCGATCGTAACGGCCGGGCCTGGGGATATTCAGTAGATACGTTGCAAAACGGTGACAAGATTTACATGGAGTGGACTGGGTCGAGTCAAACTACGGTCACGCAGGATGGTTCGAAAGAGGGCCACTTTGAAGGCACCGTTAGGTGGACCGGCGGGACTGGCAAATACGTGGGCGTCCGCGGGCTTGAGCGCGACCATACCACGTTCAACCTGGACAAGAGTCTGAACGAGGAAAAAGCGGAAGCCGAATACTGGTTCGAGAAGTAGGCGGCCGCGCCCGATTGAAACGACCCTCGCTGGCAGCAATCCATCCGGGTTGCCAAGCCGGACACCGCGCAGCGGGTTCAGGATGAGGCAGAAGTGGCCCTTCCGCTGGGCTGGGCATGGGCGCAGCCTGACGACGCTGTAAGGCCAAGCGATGAGAAACACATCAGGCGCGGACGCGGTGAAACAGGCCAGCTCTCGAAGCAGGCTGACAAAGGCACTGCTTATTGCGACAGTGGTTAGTGCCATCCCGCTGATCCGCTATGGAATCGTAGGGCGATGTGCAAACGCCCAGCCGCAGGCGCCTTCGTTCGAGCTGCTGGAGGCGAGCATCCCTCAGCTGCAGGCTGCGCTCGCGACCGGAATCGTCAACTCGCGCGATTTGGTAGCGATGTATCTCCGGCGAATCGAGGCATACGACCAGCGCGGGCCGGCATTGAACGCGATCAGCGTCATTAATCCCAACGCGCTTGCCGAGGCCGCTACGCTGGACGCCGAGCGGGAGGCAGGTACGACGCGTGGTCCGCTGCACGGGATTCCGATCATCATCAAGGACAACTACGACACGATCGGCTTGCAGACGGCCGGGGGATCGCGCGCGCTGGCCGGATGGAACCCACCCGACGACGCCACACTCGTGCAGAAGTTGCACGCCGCCGGTGCAATCCTCATTGCCAAGTCTAATATGCACGAGTTCGCCTATGGAATAACCACGGTCGGCTCGCTGTTTGGCGAGACCCGGAACCCGTATGCATTGGACGCAACCCTGGTGGATCCAGCGGCGGCACTGGTGCTGCCATCGCCGCCAATTTTGCTGCGGTTGGTATGGGCAGCGACACCTGCGGCTCGATCCGAATTCCGGCATCGCACAATAGCCTTGTGGGCATTCGGGGGACTCAGGGCTTGGCAAGCCGGACCGGCATTGTCCCGCTCTCCAGCACCCAAGACATCGGCGGGCCGCTGGGGCGCAGCGTGACCGACGTCGCGATCGTGCTCGACACGATCGCCGGCTACGATCCCACCGACCCCCAGACTGCCGCAAGTTTCGGGAACATTCCGAAGAGCTACACCCAGTCACTGCAGCTTACCGGGCTGCGTAACGCACGCATCGGCCTGCTCACATCGCTGTTCGAGTGGGATCCTGCAGACGCCGAGATAGCCGCCATCGTAAGGGCGGCGATCAATGAGATGAAGCCGCAGGGTGCTGAGGTCGTGGAGGTCACAATTCCAGGCTTGAAAGAGCTCCTTCTGGATCGGCTCAACGGCTTTCTGGTCTTGAGCCAAGACTTCAAATTCGACCTGAATGCTTACTTAGCTGCTCGTCCGGGTGCACCGGTGCATTCACTCGATGACGTGCTCGCGTCCGGCAAATTCCACCCGGCCGTGGAGCCGCGTCTACGCACGTCGCAAGGCTTCGAATCCCGCGACACGAAGGAGTATCTGGAGCAAATAGTGAAACGCAATACTACACGGGAGGCGATCCTGAAGGCGATGGCCGACAATCGCGTCGATGCCCTTGCCTATCCGACGATCCGCCGCAAAGCGAACTTGATCGGCGAGGTCCAGATGGGCACCAACTGCTATCTCGCCTCCAAGTCCGGCTTGCCAGCGATCACCGTTCCGGGCGGGTTTACTTCAGATGGGCTGCCCGTGGGTGTCGAACTGCTGGGGCGGGCGTGGAGTGAGCCGCAGCTCATCAAGTTCGCCTATGCATACGAGCAGGCCACGCATCACCGTCGGCCGCCGGCCAGCACGCCAGCCCTCGGACAGTAATGACGATCCGGGGCGCGGGATGATCCGTGCCCTGCTCCGGCTATCTGGCTTAGAGACCCCCTGGCGCAGTAATATTCTCCGCCTGCCTGTTCCGCGCGCCTACAAAAGTAGTCGGCTCGGCACTCGCTCGCGGTTCCTCTCGAAGCGAGCGGCAGCCCTGGTTACTTCCCCGTATCAAGCTGAGTGAATGTGTTCTAATCTTGCTTGGTGAGCCCGTTGGCCGGGCCTGATAAGCTCGCGCTTGCCAGTCAATCCGGATCGGCTCTAGCGCGAGCTCCGGGCTCCCAGCGGACCGGCTCTCGCGTGTGCACCTATGCGTAACAGACTGATTCCGCTGCCCCTGATGTTGTCCGCGACGGTCATGACCAGTTGTGCGCGCGGCCCGATACAGGTTGCGCCCGCACCTACGCTCCCGATGCCAGAGGAATCGAGGGTTGGGCCATCTCCGAGCAAGCTGCTGACCCCCTCGGAAGCCTATGCCGAAGTTGCGAAATTACGGGCGGATCTCGAGCGCGAGCTGCCGCCTCGGCTGCTTATCCGGCCAAAAGATCCCCAGGAGTGGATCGCGCGCGCCCGTGGCCAAATGGAGGCAAGCGGATATTCCGTTGAGCGGCCCCAGCTGCTGATCGTCGTCGACCGGAACCCGCGTGTGCAGCAGATGGCGGTCATCCTTGCCCAACCGGAAGGGGAATGGCTGGTTCTTGGAGGCAGCAAAGTCTCCACTGGGCAGGCCAACCGGAAGGGCTACTACATCACGCCCACCGGGGTTTTTCTTCACACGGATGCGATTCTGGACTATCGCGCCGAAGGAACGTTCAATGAGAACCATATACGCGGCCTCGGGGTCAAAGGCATGCGCGTGTGGGATTTCGGCTGGCAGTGGGCGGTGAAGGGCTGGCGCTCCGATGGCGAAGGCGGCGAGATTCGATTGCTAATGCACGCGACAGACCCGGATTACCTCGAGCAACGGCTAGGCCGCCCCGCTTCCGAGGGCTGCATCCGCATTCCGGCGGCGATGAACAAATTCCTAGACCGGCACGGTGTGTTGGACGCCGATTATGAGCGCGCCGCCCAAGATGATCCCCAGTATCGGGCGGTGTTGTTTGCCGGGCGGAGGATGACGCCCCTCGCCGGGCGCGCCCTCGTGGTGATCGACACGGAAGCAGGCTGAACCTAGGCCGTGGCGAGCACAACTTTTGGAGTATTCCAGCGTGGTCCAATGCGACTGATCCGGAGGGTCATCATTGGACACAAGCGGCTGTTTA
Source organism: Acetobacteraceae bacterium (assembly GCA_019237355.1). Lineage (GTDB taxonomy): Bacteria > Pseudomonadota > Alphaproteobacteria > Acetobacterales > Acetobacteraceae > JAFAHH01. The sequence goes on from JAFAHH010000317.1 coordinate 3,799, forward strand.
CCGCGGTTCTCGCTGGGATTATCGCAGCCGGGCTCCTGCCGGGGACCCTCCAGCCGCCAACGCGCGCAATCCTGGCCTGGGATATTGGGGTGACGGTCTTTCTGATGCTGGTCGGCATCATGTTTGCACGCGAGCCCCTCTCCCGAATCCAGCAAGATGCGGCGCAACAAAAGGAAGGCGAGTGGACGATATTTTGGCTGACCCTCGCCGGCATCATTTTCAGCTTCGCGGTCATAATCAATGACTTCTCGGGGATCAAAGACTTGCCGCGGACTGAGAAGGAATTGCACATTGGCCTGGTTGCAGGGACGCTGCTGCTTTCTTGGTTCATGACACAGACCAGCTTTGCGCTGCGCTATGCGCATGAATACTACGAGGTTGGTCCAGGGCAGGCTGAGATTGAACGCGGCCTGCAATTTCCCGAGGAGGACAGACCCGACTACCTCGATTTCATGTATTTCGCGCTGGTGCTCGGGATGACTTTTCAGGTTTCCGATGTGCAGATTACCTCGCGCAAGTTTCGCCGGGTCGCGGCGGTGCATGGGCTGATCAGCTTTCTATTCAACACGATCATCGTGGCGCTCACGGTCAATCTCGCAGCGGGGCTGCTATGATCAGAGTAGCGGATCAGCTTCCGTCCGGCCGCCGCGAGTTGGCGATTTAACAATGCTGGCGGGCAAGGGGAGAAAAGCCGTGCAATATGAACTGTACTACTGGCCCACCATTCAAGGCCGCGGCGAATTCGTGCGCTTAGCTCTCGAAGAGGCTGGGGCCTCATATGTCGATGTCGCCCGGGAGAGCGGCGGGGAATCGGCGATGATGCGGTTGCTTAAGGATGAAAGGATCGAGCATCCGCCCTTCGCGCCGCCCTTTCTGAAGGCAGGCGATCTGTTCATCGGCCAAACGGCCACTATTCTGGCATTCCTCGGCGAACGCCACGGGCTTGCTCCCGCCGATACCGCCGGCAGGCTCTGGGCTGAGCAGCTCCAGCTTACGATTATGGACTTCCTGCAGGAGATCCATGATACGCATCATCCGATCGCAAGCGGGCTCTACTATGAGGACCAGCGCGAGGCGGCCCGGCGGCGTGCTGCGGATTTTCTAAAGTTCCGGGCACCGAAATTCATGGGCTACTTCGAGCGGGTGTTGGCGCGGAATGCGGTAGGTAAGCCGCATTTGATCGGCGCCGATCTCACTTATCCGGACTTATCATTGTTCCAGATCGTCGCTGGCTTACGTTATGTTTTTCCGAAAAGCATGGCGCGGTTGGAGAAGCACTGTCCGCGCGTGGTCGCCGTGCATGATCATGTTGCCCAGCGACCCCGCATCGCGGCGTATCTCTCTTCTAGCAGGCGAATCCCATTCAACAACGAAGGCATTTTCCGTCACTACCAGGAGCTGGATCTCACACAGCAATCTAACTAATGGGGGTTCACCTTGCCCGCGCAAGGGCGATGCAGGCCGCGAGGACGGGGGCAGCCCGCGCGAACTAGCCGCAGCCGAGATGCATCGCGCTAACCTGGAGTTCTACTGACTTGCTTTAATCCGCATCCATGTCAGTATCCCGCACACAATGGTGATTCGCCAATGATTCACGTCCGGAGCTGACCTGGCTGCGACCCCATGGCAGCCCGGTCGCTCCGTGCGAGCCGGAAGAGGCCGGGGAGAATGGTGAGACGAGCTGCCGTAACCGTTGGAATGGTGCTGATGCTGGCAAGTCGATCGATGTCGGTCGCGGGTGAACAGCCATCCTTGCCAGATCCGAAATCCGTCCACATGGCTGGCAAAATAAATTTGGGCTGGGCGTCGATCACCCTGCATACCTGTGTTATCAAGCGGGAATTCATCGTTTGTGACCTTGTCTTAACTGCTGATCAAGACGGTCCGCCCGACTACAAGTATGGGCCGCCCCTTTCGAGCACTAAACTGGTTGACAACTTCAGAATCGACCATGCCCAAGTACGTGGGGCATTCATCAATGGACGTGGCGAACCGCAGGACACCGTCACCCTCGGCAAAGATGATTGGGTTTGGGTCGTACAGGAATTTGGGGGTCGGCTCGATGGGGTCACATCGGCCAGGTTAGTGTTTCCGTACGGAGGTTCTATCCGAACCTCGGTGGAGGCAGGCAGCTCTACCGCAAGCGCTCGGCAGACTGAGAAATCGGAATAGACCCCCGTTACTGCTATTTTTGAAAAAACATCTCGAGGCGATGGGCCGCATTGTGGGCCGCCTTTGTCAGAGCGTCATCTATCGCGCTATCTCGATCGGCACCTTCTCCGTCGCCAGACTCGACTGAGACAAGCAGAGGGTGGTTCGTTGATGCCCGGCTCACTTTAATCCGGATCTGTGCCGCGGTCTGGTACCCATTCGTCCCCCAGCCTTTGTGGCCGGATATGGTGAACGGAACCGGCTCACGCACATTCTCAATTTCGAAGGAAACCACCAAGGCCGTGGGATCCCCGCAATCAACTATGTTGAACTCGGCACTCTTCAACAGGGTTCCAAGCGCCTGTTTTACCTGACGGTCGTCATCATCCATTTTGCCCAGGGCGAGGCAAGTCGGAAATCTTCTGCTGATGATGGCGAGCTCATCCGATTTGGTATCCTCTGCTTTTAAAGCCAAAGGCGCCGAATCCTTGGTGTGTTCGCCTGGTGCCGGATGTGTTCCGGCCTGCTCCGCAGGATTGGGGCCTGCATTCGAGTCGGCTTCGGCCAGGCTTGGCGCGCTCTCGCGCGAGTGACTGCCGTTTACCGCTAAGCAAGCGCAACCAAACGCGATCAAGAGGAAAACCGCGGCGGTCGCCCCCTCGAATGTGATCCCGCCTTTGCCAAACTGAAGTTTGAAAGCAGCAAGGCCGATTTGCTTGATATTCAGAACGATCGGGACCAGTCCGAGGACGGCAAACCCAGAAGCTGCGATCCAAAGAATAGAGTGCTGATTCATGTCGGCTCGCCCGAGGCGCCAGGATGATCTGCATGCCATGGCACGACAGGGCGGGCAACCTCCCCGGTCCAGCTTGCTAATTGCTGCCCCCGCCGGTATACCCCCCCGCTTTCGTCTGCGCGCCGGGCCGAGGAAGGGGCATGCCCGGCCGCGACCTATGAAAAGGCAGGAGCGAGAAATGCCCAAACTGAAGACCAAGTCGTCGGTCAAGAAGCGATTCAAGCTGACCGCGACAGGCAAGGTGCTGGCCGGACCTGGCATGAAGCGCCACAACCTCTATGCCCGAACCCAGAAGGCGAAACGCACCAATCGGGGCAGCCAGGTGCTGACCCCAGAGGATGCGCGCACAATCAAGCAATGGGCGCCCTACGGGCTGGGGTAAGGGGGTTTCGCAATGGCGCGCGTGAAGCGGGGCACCACAACCCATGCCCGGCATAAGAAGGTACTTAAGCAGTCCAGGGGCTTCTATGGACGTAGCGGAACGACATACCGCGCCGCCCTCGAACGGCTCGAAAAGTCGCTGCAATATGCCTATCGCGACCGGCGGACCAAGAAACGGGATTTCCGGGCCTTGTGGATCCAGCGAATCAATGCCGCCGTCCGCGAGCACGGGCTGACATACTCGCGGTTCATGGATGGCCTCAAAAAGGCGGGCATCGAAATGGACCGGAAGGTGTTAGCGGCCCTAGCCTACGACGATGCGGAGAGCTTTGCCGAGGTGGTTAGGAGGGCGCAGGCTGCGCTGGGTTAGCGTAAGCGCCGTCGCCGGGCCAATATGGAACAGGATCTCGACAGGATCCGGGATGAAACGGAGGGGGCGCTAGCCGCCGCCCCCGACCTTCGCGCCTGGGATGCGGTGCGGATCAGCGTGCTCGGCAAGAATGGTCGGCTTACGGGGCTGCTGCGGGAGCTTGGGAAAGCACCGCCCGAGCTACGCCGCGAGCGCGGGGCGGCGCTGAATCGCCTCAAAGGGGAGCTGGAATCGAGGATTGAAGCCCGCCGGGCGGAATTGGAACGGGCGGACCTAGAGGCCCGGCTCGCGGCGGAGAGAACCGACGTAACCTTGCCGCCGCGCCCCCTGCCGAAAGGCTCGATCCATCCCATCAGCCGCACGATTGAGGAGATCATCGCTATCTTCGGCGCCTCGGGCTTCACCCTTGGGGAAGGCTGGGACATCGAGGATGATTGGTATAATTTCGGCGCATTAAACATCCCGCCGCACCACCCGGCCCGCGCCGATCACGATACTTTCTACCTGCCCGGTCAGCGCGATGGCCGGCCGCTGCTGCTGCGCACGCAGACCTCCGATGTGCAGATCATCTCCATGCTTACCCGGCCGCCGCCGCTCCGGGTGATTGCGCCCGGGCGAACCTACCGGGCGGACCATGATGCGACGCATAGCCCGATGTTCCATCAATGCGAGGGGATTGCGATCGACCGGGACATCACCTTGGGTCATCTCAAAGGCTGCCTAATCGATTTTTTGCGGACCTATTTTGACATACCCGAACTGCCGGTTCGGTTCCGGGCGAGCTA
>JAFAHH010000412.1 GCA_019237355.1 Acetobacteraceae bacterium
CTCTCAGCCTGCTTGCAATCCGCTGGCCCAGCGTCGGCCTCCCGAGCCGGTGATCCCCGATAATCGGCCAGTGGGCGGTCCGTTGAGCCAACTATTGCCGCTCGAAGTTCAACAAGTGCGGCACGGCGCCGAGGAAGCACTGTTCAACAGCCTCATCGAGCAATACCATTACTTACGCTATCAACAGCCCGTCGGCGAACATCTCAAGTACCTGGTGAAAGCGCGCGGCCAAGCGCTGGCCTGTCTGGCCTGGTCTAGCGCCCCTCGGCATTTGGGCGCTCGCGACCGCTTCCTGGGCTGGGACTTGCACAGCCGCCGGCGCAACGTTCGTTTCATCGCCTACAACAGCCGCTACCTGATTCTGCCCTGGGTTCAGGTCGCTCACCTGGCTTCGCACATCCTGGGGCGCATGCGCCAGTTGGTTCCGCAGGACTGGCAGCGGCTGTATGCGCATCCCATTTATCTGCTGGAAACCTTTGTGGACCCGGAACGTTTCCAGGGAACCTGTTATCGGGCCGCCAATTGGATTGCGGTGGGCCAGACCACCGGCCGAGGGAAGGATTGCCGAGGCTGGCAACCCAACCGCAGCAAAAAGCAGATTTTGGTGTTGCCTTTGCACCGGCGTTTTCGTGAGCTGCTCCGCCAATGAGTGCCAGGGGGAGCAGTGCCGTCGCGCATCGGGCCGATACGTTGAAGCTGTTCCTGCGGATTTTACCGGCCAGCTACTGGCAGCAGCTACGGCAGCGGCAGAAATTGCCCAAGCTGAACGCACGCGTCTACAACGATGCCGTGGTGATCTGGCTGATGATCGGGCAGCGGCTGCAGTGCGGAAGCACGGAGGCAGCCGTCCTGGAGTTGCTGCGCGGTTTGCCCGGGGAGTTCTGGCCAAAGCGCTGCAAAAGACTACGGGAACTGGCGCACAAGCCGCTGTCCGGCAATACAGGGTCCTTCAATGAGGCGCGGCAGCAGTTACCCGGTCAGATCGTGGAGCAAGGTGTGGATTGGGGCTTGGAGCAATTGCTGGAGCAGAGCCGTTCGCCGGACCAACGGCCGGCTTTCTTTGTGGATGGCTCGTCGATGCGCATGCCGTCCAGCGTAAAGTTGCGGGAACAGTATCCGCCGGGGTCCAACCAACATGGGGAATCGCACTGGCCGCTGCTGCGGGTGCTGGTGGCGCACGATCTGTATACAGGTCTGGCGGTACGCCCGCAGTGGGGCGCCATGAACGGCCCCAAGGCGGTCAGCGAACAGGGCTTATTGGAGGAGTTGTTGCCGCGCCTGCCAGCCGGCTGCCTAGTAGCAGGGGACGCTAATTTCGGGGTGTTTTCGGTGGCCCACCGGATTAGCCAAAGTGGCCGTCTGGCGTTGCTGCGCCTGACACTGACACGCGCCCGGGCCTTGGCTGGCGAAGAGTTGACCGATGGCATCGACCGGAGCATACAGTGGAAACCATCGAAGGATGATCGCAGGAACAACCCGGATCTGCCCCTGGACAGCTGCGTGACAGGACGGCTGATTGTGCGCCGGGTACAGCCCAGCAACGGCAGCGAGCCGGTTCTGCTGGCCTTGTTCACCAGCTTGCCGGAAGATGCCAAGCAAGTGGTGGAGCTGTATGGGCGGCGCTGGATCATTGAAACGGACTTGAACCATTTGAAGAGCGCGCTGAGGCTGGAGGAACTGAGTTCGACCACACCGGAGATGGTGGCCAAGGAAATCGATGTGGCCATGTTGGCCTACAACCTGGTGCGCGCGGTAATCTGCCTGGCGGCGCAACAGACGGGATTGGAACCCCGCCAATTCAGCTTCACGCGGGTGCGGAACATATGCAATGCTTTCGCTGCTTCCATCGTGGCGGCGGGTACTCCGGAACAGTCGCAGCAGTTATTCGACAGGATGATGTACTACGTGCGGCAAGCCAAACTTCCGCGGCGCACCAGGAAGCGCCCATCTTATCCGCGTGCGGTCTGGCCCAAGCCGTACAAATACCCCAAACGCAAGTCGACAGAGTGAAGCGAGGCACATGCAATTAGACTCGCGCGTGTTACAGACAGCCGCTTATGATGGACAGCTTGCGTCCTTGCAAATACAATTCCGCAGCGGCGCGGTCTATCATTACTTCGAAGTACCGCGGCAGACCTATCAAGAGTTGCTGCAAGCAGAATCCAAAGGCCAATACTTCAACTCGCAGATTCGCAACCGATTCCGTTTTGCGAGACTGGAAGGAACAGCCCAGCCATCAAGCGCTGGAATCTAAGTCATCCACCATCGCCCCACCGGCTCACGACAAGCGGATCGCGACCGTAATTGCGGTCCGGATCGCCCTCCAACCCACTCATCCTTCCGACGAAAACCTTGTGGCATTACGCAAAAGTGCGTGCGCCACGTTGCGGGGGTTAGAATCGGAATTGATGGCGGCGATCCCACAACTACTCACGGTAGAAGAGTTCGACAAGCTATTGGAAGACTCCGGACACGTTTATCACGAACTGCACCGCGGCGAATCGGTCCCAGTGAGCCGGCCAACCTTAAAGCATGCCCTGGTCCAGGACCGATTGGGAGACCTTCTGAAAT
>JAFAHH010000721.1 GCA_019237355.1 Acetobacteraceae bacterium
TACAATTTCATCACCAGACTGGTCCAGTGCGGTAGCGTTTCAGCCATACAGGGTATTAGTACGCAAGTGACTGGTTCTTCCCGGCTTCGGGCAACGCTCTTTGGCAACACCGAAGCGAACAATGGGAGTCCGGGCGCTAATATGGACCGCCTGTTCGTTAATCCAGCCGAGTCGGGCACATTGATCGAAACCATCGATCACAATGTAGACATTACCGGGATCGGCGGGGCTTCGACGAATGGCTTCGAGTACATCTTGAGCAATGGTAATGCGAACTCACACGTCACGATCTCGAACAGCTATTTCCGGGATAATCCAGGCGACACGCTTGAAGAATTCAACTATGGAGCTGGGTCGACCACAACGTTGGTGCTCGACAATGTAACGGTCGAGGATACCACCATTTCCGGTGGGGTACCCCCTTACGCCAACCCGCCGGGGTCTGCTACTATAACTGGCAATCTGGGTGAGTGCTTGGCCATCACGGCGGACGGTGCTAACGACACTACGGTTCTCCAGATGACGGATAGCTCATTCACCGGCTGTGACAATGACGGAATTCAGGTGACTGGCAACCACGCCACCGGTAATGGTGTCGGTGACTTGCACACCATTGTCATTAACATCGACAACAGCACCATCAACGGGAGCCGGTTCTATAACTTGTGGGTCAACGATCTCACTCCGCTGACCAATTTAAAAGTACGGGTCCAGGACAGTGATCTTTCTGTCTCGTCCAGCGGCGTCGCGGTGGCATTCGATCAGCAGCCAACCGGCGCAACGACGAGTGCGGTGATCGATCTTGGGGGTGGTGCATTAGGTAGCGACGGCCGGAACTGCATCTTTGGCGGCGCCATATACGACCTGGAAGCCACGCAGTACAATGTCGCCGCCGAGAACAATTGGTGGGGCAGTGCAATGGGGCCGCTCCCGGGGAAAGTCGTCGAAACCGTGCCGGGGTATACGATCGACGCCTCAAAGCCACTAAAACACGCGCCACCTGCCTGCAATGGGGAGGATTCTTCCCGGTGATATCCGAAGCCCGCCTCTCGTAACCGCTTTGCTGTCCCGCGGGCGGCAACCGGGATAGGGACCCTAGTCCGTTGCATAGCCTCTTTTCGGCAAGCTAGTTTGTGATCGATATCCCCTGATCGCGCGGACCTGCGATGACCTAAATCAAGCTTCTCTTTCCGGTGTAGGCCGGACAAGGGACCGTGCCTTGGAGCTGTCACGCAGCTCGCTCGAGAAACGTCCGGCCGGTCCTCTTTCACCCCCGCGCCGGGCCGCACCGCTCTGCCAAGCAGGGCCAGGCACTTAGGCGGTGCCGTAGCGGGTATTGAGCAAGGATGCTGCCGGTCTTAGTGTTAAGTATCGTGCTCTATCACACTGGCCCGTAGCATGAAGGAAACGCTGTGGCTGCCCAAACAGACGAATTGCATGCGATGATTGCAGCTCTCGCTGGCTCGCAGGCATTACTTTTGGATGTCTTGCGTCGGCGCGGCTCGATCGCTCAAGATGATATCGACTACATTCTCACGGTTACGGAGCAAGGGACCGCAAAGGCGGTCGGAACCGTTGGACCCCAAGCCGTGGTCCAAATGATCAAGCTATGTTTGCAGCAGCTTTCGACTTCTGAATAGTGCCTCCTCGACTTGCAGGCGGAGGAGATCGCAGCCGCGGAGCTTACTGTCGATCGCCAGGTTGAACAAGGCAAGTTCGCGTTTGCGGCCCTTAACTGGAGACGGACTCGATCGCCCAGACATCTTTCGGCTTGGGAGGGCGCTTCTGGCCCGTCAGGCGGCCTTTGTTCCACGGAGCCTTCCGGGAAGCCGGCGACGATGGGATAGCGGACAAGATGTCGAACGGGCAGTCTGGCGGAACGACTTTTGGCCTGCCTGGCGGCGGGAGACTTCAGTTTTCCGCCCCACCGTCGCGGGCCGCGGCGAACAGCCCATTTGTTACGAGCACGAGCACGGTATTCGTGCCGAGCGAGCATCGGTAGACCCTCAGGCTGGGTAAAGCCCTATCTCGACCAGCCCCCCGTGTACAGCCCGAGGAAGACCAGCGCAGTCCCCGCGGCCATCAGACCAATGCTCAAACCCTTACCGGCCTGTCCCATGCGGTTCAGGGTCAGGGTGAGCCCCATCACGACGAAGCCGGCCAGGGTCAGGATGTTCATGCCGAAGAGAATGTCCCTGGTGAGCACTGCCCTTGCCCCTCGGTCGGTCGTGTTCAGTCCGTGTATTTCGGTGCCTAGATTACCGCATGAAGGCCAATGCGGCCCCCACCCCGGTTATCCGCCATTAGGGCGGTCGCGGTACGAAGTCAGGGCATGGCGCGCCAGAGCGTCTCTCTCGCCTATTCCGCCCTCTGGCGGCTCTCCGCTCGCTCCAGGCTCGGCGGCTGGTGAAGAACATGGCCTCCCTGACGCTAGGATGATCTCGCAGACGAACACATTGGGGTAGCGT
>JAFAHH010000821.1 GCA_019237355.1 Acetobacteraceae bacterium
TTCTCGGCCGGGGACAGTCGGTGATGGTGAGCGAAATTTTCGGCGGTGCTCTTGCGATCTGGATGGGTGGGGTTACAATTGGACACGATACGATCCCCCTCCCCGTAATCCGGGGGTGGCAGATAGCCCCAGCCGGCAGTTTGGCAACGAGACGGCCGGAGCAAACCGGATCTAAGACGCGAACCTCTGCGGCGGCTGGTAACCGCCTCAGAGGTTCGTTCGTTATAACACAGCACACATACGATTCTCAACCGGGCACCGGGACCACGAGGAAAATCGGCTTAGTTCATCCAAGTATCGTCGACCGGGCTGGCGATCCATGCTTGCATGCTTGCATCATCCGGATGGGCCCCCCAGCCCCCCAGATCGGGGTCGCCGGCATCCGGGCCGGGCCCGAGAGCCCAGTGCCCGGCCTCCTCCTCCAAGGCGCGCACATAGGCGGCTTGGCGGTCGGCCTCGGCCTGCGCCTTGGCGAGGTGATCGGCGGGGCTGACAGCACCCATGAGCCGGGCCTGACGGTGCATCGCCAATATATGGTTGGCGATGAACAACCCGCATTCGGCGTCGCCGGCGATGCGCTCAACTGCATCGGCCATCAGCAGCAGATATTCGGGCCAATGGACGCGGTGGGGGTCGCCCGGGGTCGGGCTAGGGAAGGTAGGCTGTGGGCGCGGGGAATCGACGGGCGTATTATAAGTGTTAGCCACTGCGACCTCCTATCAGGTCTGGTGGTCAGGGCTCGGCTGGGGTGTTGATGCACCCCACCAGCCCGAATCTTTGATTGCGCCACGGTGCGCAATCACATAATTATTAACAGCGCCGACCCCCGGCCTAGCAATACGTTGGGCACGAAGTCGTCGCGTCGTGCCCCCATACCCAGGGGCGAGCATCGACCTTTACGACCCGAAAATATATTAACGCGGTTAAGAGGGCACCGTTGGTACCCATGGGGATAGGGGGATAGGGGGTCTCAACCATACCTGGCCTATATATCTAGCCAGTATACGGGGCATCATGTGCACCAGACCATACCAAGAGTTAATTCAGCCGTAGAATGGATTAACTCTTGGTACCTACACGTGGAACGTTTGATTAATTCGGCCTGGTATGCTTGCTAGGCTTTACCTGCTTGAGTTGCTTGACCGGCTTCGGCTTACCGCCATCCTCGGGCGGTTGCGGCGGCTCGGGCGGCTCAGGCGGCGTGGGCTTGACCGCCTTGGGCGGCGGCTTCGGGGGCTGCGGTGGCCTCGCCGGCTGGACGCCCGTGGCCGTGTCCTTGGCCGGCTGGGCGGGCTGCGGCGGGATGGGCTTCCACAGATCGTGTAACTTCATGAGTTTACATTTAATCAGATAGTGAGTTAAATTATATTATAATATACTGATCTTTTATATATAATGAATTTGTTTACTGATCTTCGGGTAAGTTGCTTCACCCGATACCCCGCATGGTGAAAGCAACCAAGGATCAAGTCGGGACGATGGCGGAGGCGCGCCAATCCTCGGTTGGCCTGACTCCGGAGCCGCTGGGGAGTTTCCGGTGTCGCGTCCGTCGCTTCACGGAGCCGTGGCATCACGACCGGAACCACTGGTCCACCATCCATAACTGTTTGTACTGCAACGCCACCTCGGCCGAGTCCAACTCGGTGTTCGTGCGCAGCACCCACTTGCCGTCGTACCGGGCGTCCTCGGCGATCTCCGCCTCATCGATCCGGAAGCCGCGGGACGAGCGGCCTGGTACGGCACGGCCGGCCGATGGCGTGAGTTGGCAAGGCCAGGCCCGGCCGATGGAGGCGGGGCAGCCATTGACCCTGGCACGCGTGCCGGCGGCGACGCGCTGGTTGCGCAGGGCGACAGCGTCGAGCGAGCGGTGCGGCCGCGCCTAAGTACGTACTTTTAGGTGGGATCACAGTGATGAAACCGGTACTTGTGTACCGGTAGAGGTGGAGACTTTGCGGCGTGGACGAGCGACGTCAGCACACCGTGCCCCGCGTGGACCGGCGCCTGGGCATTCAGGAG
>JAFAHH010000211.1 GCA_019237355.1 Acetobacteraceae bacterium
TCTAAAGTAGCGTTTGTCATGTCGACCCGACTCTTCGCACTCGGAAGAAGAAGACCTAGAGCATGATGGCTCACCTAGGCCGCTTTCACCCTGAGTGAAAGCTCCCTAGCTTTGTTTTGCGAGCATCATCGGGCCCCCATCGCGCCCGCGCGATGGGAATCCGGGCACGCGCTCCTGGACCCGCACGCGTTTCCACTCAAGTGCGATCTGCTCTAGCAGTTTGCGGAAAAACGCTGAAGTCGGTCGTTCTTAAGCAACGAAAGAAGGCCAGGGGCTTTGCCCCTGGACCCCAGCAAAGGCAGAGCCTTGCGATCCAATAAGTTAGTGGGTGGGGTCTGGGGCCTTTCGGCCCCAGCGGGTCCAGGGCAGAGCCCTGGACTTACTTTTTCAGCAGACTGCTAGATCGGTTTCCACTCACGTGGAAGCGCTCTAGCTTTGTTTTGCGAGCAGATTCACGCGATGTGGATTGCCTTGGCGATTCCACCTGATCGCGATCTGCTCTAGCTAGGCAACTTCGGTTTAGCTCTTCTTCACGAGCGGGCATTCCGGGTCTAAAGGTTGCCAAGCCTGATCCGCCGGCGTGGTTATAAGCGTCTTATAAATATCCCATTCGCCCTTGCTCTCGGAAGGCGGCTTCACCTGAAACAGGTAGACCGGGATGAGCGCCTGCCCATCTTCCCGCACGCTGCCGCTGTTGAAAGCATCATCGTTTATAGGAAACTGCTTCATACGCGCGATCGCGGCTGCGCCATCCGATTTCGCCTTATCCACGCCGATATCCGCGACCGCCTTCAGGTAATGCATGGAGGCGCCATAGCAGCCCGCCTGAACCATGTTCGGCGCCCAATCCGCCAGCCGCTTTTGCACCCGCTTGGCAAAGCTGCGCGTGCGGTCGTTCAGATCCCAGTAGAAGCTCTCGGTCAGCAGCAGGCCCGCCGCCGCGTCCTGCCCGATTGCCTTCACGTCGATCAGCTCCATCAGCAGGCCCGCGATCTGCATCTGCAAGCCGAATTCATGTGCCTGTTTGATCGAATTCACCGTATCATTGCCGGCCATGGCCAGGCCAAGCACCTTAGCGCCCGATGCTTGAGCCTGGATCAGGAAAGAGGAGAAATCGGTGGTGCCGGGAAATGGATAGGCCGCGCTGCCCAGCACCTTTCCCCCAGCGTCTAGCACGAATTTCGTCGTGTCGCGCTGAAGCTGATGGCCGAACACGTAATCGGCGGTGATGAAGAACCAGCTAGCGCCTCCCTGTTTCACCACATTGGTGCCCATGGATTTGGCCAGCATGTACGTATTGTATGTCCAGTGCACCACATTGGGGGTGCACTGCTTGCCCGTAAGCTCGGTTGTTGCCGCGCCCGAGTTGAGGAAGGCCTTGTTCTTCTCCTTGCATATGTTGTTGACCGCCAATGCCACCGAGGATGTCGGCACATCGACAATCGCATCCACGCCCTCAGTGTCGAACCATTGCCGGGCGATGCCTGCTCCGACATCGGGCTTGTTCTGGTGATCGGCGGAAATCACCTCCACTTTGAAGCCCTTATCCCCGAAATCCTCGGCCGCTTGCTGGGTGCAGGCGACCGACCCTGGCCCGGTCGTGTCCCGGTAGGTCCCTGAGAGGTCGGTCAGCACGCCGAGCTTGATTGCCTTCGCCCCCTGTGCTTCCAGCCGCCTGATGCGTGGCAGGGCTGCTGCCGCGCTGGCGCTGGCGAGAAGCCTGCGGCGCGAAATCGGCATGGCTGTAACTCCTTGCTTCCACACTATTTTTGCGAGGATGATAGAACGCGCGACGGTGGCCCCCCGCCGGGTGAACACGAAACTGTGTTCGCCCAGGCGACGCCATAAACCAGAGCTACAGTTTGTCACGAGGCCGCCATCGGCCCGTAAAGCTTCAGTTGGCATTAAGGCTGACCAAATAAGACACGATGATGGACGAACGAGTCGATAGAGCGGGCTTGGCCGAAGCCGAGGAAGGTCCGCTCTCCCGTGAGATGCCCGCGACTCGGTCGCGTCGGCTGCGTACCCTGGCCTGGATCGGGCTGCTTATCTTGCTGGGCGCTGGCGCCTACTGGCTCTGGTCTACCCATACCGGCCCCCAGGGGGGCGGCCCCGGACGAAACGCCCAAGGGGGGCCGCAATCGGTCGGAGCTGGCACCGCGAGCACGGGCGACATCCGGATCATATTCAACGCGCTGGGCACCGTCACCTCGCTCTCGAACGTGACGGTGAAGACCCAGCTCAGCGGCTACCTGATGGAGATAGGGTTCACTGAAGGTCAGGTCGTCAAGAAGGGCGATTTCCTGGCGCAAGTCGACCCGCGCCCCTATCAAGCCTTGCTCGAACAGGCGGAAGGGCAGCTGGCCCGCGACCAGGCTTTGCTCAAGCAAGCGCAGACCAATCTGGCGCGATACCAAACATTGTTGAAGCAGGACTCGATCGCGCGCCAGCAAGCCGAGGACCAGGCCTTCCTCGTGCAGCAGTACCGGGGCGCCATTATCGTCGACCAGGCGCAGATCGATACGCAAAAGCTCAACCTGGCTTATTGCCATATTGTCGCGCCGGTGGGTGGCCGGGTCGGGTTGCGGCAGGTCGATCCCGGGAATTACGTGCAGACAAGCGATGCGACCGGCATTGTCGTAATCACCCAGCTT
>JAFAHH010000255.1 GCA_019237355.1 Acetobacteraceae bacterium
GCCGCAGCCCAGTATGAGCAAGCGGCAGCCAACCTGGAGCAGGCGAAGGTGAATCTGGAGCGCACCGAGATCCGCTCTCCAGTCAACGGCTGGGTGACGAACCTGCTGGCGCAGCTCGGGGACTTCGCGAATGTCGGGCAGAACAAAATCTCGGTGGTCGATGCCGATTCGTTCTGGATCGATGGGTATTTCGAGGAAACTACTCTCAGCCCGATCGGCGCAGGCGACCCGGCCACGATCAAGCTGATGGGCTACCGCGAGGTCGTCCGTGGGCATGTCGACAGCATCGCGAGGGGCATCAACGTTGCCAATGCGCAAGCCAACCAGCAAGGGCTTGCTACGGTTAATCCGATCTTCACCTGGGTGCGCCTGGCCCAGCGGATTCCGGTTCGGATCCACATCGATCATGTGCCGGAGGGCGTGACCTTGGTGGCCGGTATGACCGCCACCGTGCAGATCGATCCCAAAGCCTCTCCGCCCAGGTAAACCGATCAAAACAAGGCTTGTTGCACCGCCGCCATTCAGGCGCACCCAAGCCACCTTCGACCAACGCTCTCATCGCAGCGCCCTTCATACCCATTTACGCCGGTCCTGAATTCGGTTCTCATCGATTGCGATGAACGTCGCCCTGCGCCAGCCAATGTCTTTGCCGGAGTTCCTCGCCTGGGAAGAAGAGCAGGAGCTTCGTTACGAATTGGAATATCAACAAACGCCCTCGATCCAGCGCTACTTAATTCAACAGCAGGACAGTATCGCCGCTACTGTTTTCGAGCGCGGCGGCGAGTCATGGAAAGCCACGCTTACGGAAAGCGATGTCCTGCCGATGCCCGGAACCGGCATCGATTGCCGCTTGCGGATTGCTACGCAGGGGTGGTGTTGCCGCCGGGTGGGGACTCTGCAAGGGAGGCTTGAATCAGCGAACCGCCGCCGACCCGCCGAGAGTCATAAGCGAAAGGAATGCCCATGCCAAAGCTGAACAAGGTCGCGCTCTTCACCAACGAATATCCACCTTATGTTTATGGCGGCGCCGGCGTGCATGTGGAGTATCTTAGCCGAGCGCTGGCCAAGCGGATCATGGTAGAGGTGCGGTGCTTCGGCGATCAGATGATTAGTGGCAACCCCGCCGTGCATGGCTACCCTCGATGGGAGCAGGCAAAGCAGAATACCGACCCGCGCTTTGCCGGCGCGGTTGACGCTTTTCACCGGTCCCTGGCGATGGCCAAGGATCAGCTCGACGCCCAAGTGGTGCACTGCCACACCTGGTATACGGATATGGGCGGCGTGCTCGCCAGCAAACTTTGGAACGTGCCATACGTACTCACCATCCACTCGCTCGAGCCGCTCCGTCCCTGGAAAGTGGAGCAGCTTGGCAATGCGTATCATCTCAGCGCCTGGATGGAGCGCACGGCCATCGAGCAAGCCGACGCCGTGATCGCGGTCTCGCGTGAAACGCGTGAGGATGTGCTGCGCTTATTCAATATCGATTCAGAACGCGTCCATATCATTCATAATGGAATTGACCCAAACGAGTACCGTCCCGTTGAGTCGCGAGACGCCTTGGTCCGATATGGCATCGACCCAGAAAAGCCCTATGTTCTTTTCGTGGGCCGGATCACGCGGCAAAAGGGGATTATCCATCTGGTGAACGCGATCCCGGCGATCGATCCCGCGCTGCAAGTCGTGCTCTGCGCCGGCGCGCCAGACACGCCGGAGATCGGGCGCGAGATGGAGCAGGGAGTGGCGACGGCCGCGGCCGACCGGCCGGGGGTGATCTGGATACGCGAAATGATTTCGCGACCAGATGTAATCCAGCTCTATAGCCAGGCAGCAGTGTTCTGCTGTCCTTCAGTTTATGAGCCTTTTGGCATCATCAATCTCGAAGCGATGGCCTGCGAGACTGCTGTAGTTGCCTCAGCGGTAGGCGGTATACCGGAGGTTGTTGTTCCGGAGGAAACCGGCATGCTGGTCGATCCGCATCTCCGGCCGGGGACCTTTGATCCGCTTGACCCGGCCGAGTTCTCGAACGCGCTGGCCGGGGCCATCAACCGCGTGGCCCGTGATCCCGAACTGCGGCGCCGATTGGGTGTGCAAGGCCGCAAAAGGGTTCTCGAGCATTTCAGTTGGGACTCGATTGCGGAACGGACAGTCGATCTCTACCGCTCGCTTGTGGAGACGCCAGCCTAGAGCATATGACTTCAGGTCGAAGTCATCATGCTCTAGCATTTTTGGTCGAGCGCGCGATTCAGGCCTTCCGACGATAGGCAGCCCAAATCCGGGCCCCATTTTGCGGCGCAAAATGGGGGCCGGTGCTTGCGAATTGCGAACCCGGGTCCGCCTCAAGCCATCCCGCTCTGGTCTTCCCGGAAGGGAGAATGAGCCGCCAGCTCTTCCATCTCCGCCCAAATTGCCGGCCGCTCGTCTTCTAGAAACTCCGCCGCCGCGCGCCGCAGCCCGGCGTGGGCGATCCAATGAACCGAGTAAGTGGGCACGGGCATATATCCCCGCTGGATCTTGTGCCGCCCTTGGGCCCCAGCTTCCACGCGCTGAAGCCCATGCGCGATCGCCCAGTCTATCGCCCGGTAGTAACAGAGCTCGAAGTGCAGAAACGGCCAATCCCCCCGGCATCCCCAGTTGCGGCCATACA
>JAFAHH010000598.1 GCA_019237355.1 Acetobacteraceae bacterium
CCTGGCATGGGCGCGCGTTTGTGCGTGAAAACCCAAAAAATGCCGGCAAGCCGGGCAGCCTGCTCTGCTGCCTTGCTCGCCACATCTTTCACGTCGTCGAACTTGCCTACCAGCCCCTGTTCGACCTTGTTGTAGCAGTGCACCCAGATCGCGTGCGCCGCTGGATCAACGGCAGAACGGGCGGTTTAACTTTCGTCGTGTCGAGGGTGCCATTTGGTAGCTCCGGATTTTGGAGCGGAACATTCACCAGCAGATCATAGCAGCGCGTATTGAAAGCATCGAGCGCTGGCTGTGTTTGAGTCGGGAGTTGATACGGCCTACTTCCCATCACGCTGGCCGGCCAAAAGAACATGAACCGGGCCTGGAGGCCGATATCGCGGATCAAACCATTATTGTCGTTAAGCACGCGCCCGAGCACAGCCGGCTGAACCATCAGGTTTATTGTTACGCGCACATCCTGGACGCGGCGAGTGTCAACAGAGGTTCGTTTCTGTATATGCTCGCTCGCGTCCCATAGCACGTTCCAGAATGAGAACGTGCGCATCACGCGCTCCTTATGCATGGCGATCCCGCCGAAGATCACGCCGCCCTCAGACTCTGAGATCGCAGCAACAGGCCACCCTCCGGCGAGGCTCTTGGCCAACGCCTCGGAGGTGTCATCAGAGTGGAGGAGATCCGCCGGCTCCGGCATTAGGGGCTTGGTCGCGTAGTGGGCTATCAGCTCGGCTTCCAAAAAAGCGGCCATCATCGCGGGTGTCGGTTGACCCGCACGCGGGTTACCAGGGATGGCCTGCTGTGCAGCCTGAAACAATCCGATCCAGGAGTTGCCAGGACTGTTCCCTTTCAGTGCTTGCTTCAATGCTGATTCGATCGCTTCTCGCCGCTTCTCCCAGATCGCCATTCGAGGATGAACGAGTGCGATCTGTTGCTCTCGCATTTGGTAAATAACTTCGCGTGCGCGCCGCACTCCCGCCCAAAGTTTCTTGTCGACGGCGGTCTTGCGCTCTCCAGAATGGGCAACGCTAATTACATAGATGCCGATCGGCCCGACCAGAGCGGAATCACGAGCTACATCGGCATGGCCTTGGGCCGCAAGGCTGGCGGCAGAGAGCGCTGAGGCCGCTACCATTTCCAATGGCGCTTGCGTAAGTGCCTGGGCCTCTAGAACGGCATCCCTTATGATCGGGGGCAGTGCCCCGATCGGGAACGGTTTCGGTGGAGGAACCGCGTTGAACGGCTCGGCCTCGGCCCACTAGTAGCCAGGATGCAGCGGCCCGACCGTGCCGCTTTGGTCCGAGGGCGGGTTTTCGAATAGCTGGTCAAAAGCCGCTTCCGTATTGAAATTGGCCATCATGCTCTCCTAATTCCAGCAATCGAGGTGATGATTTTATCGACCCGGTGGTGCTCGCGCCTGCCGGCGTGCCCGATGAGGTCGTCCCAGAACCGTCGACTGGCGTAGCGGGCGATCTCTCGTTCGTCGCGCGCCCCGGGGTCGGCTTTCAACACCGCGTTTCTGACGAACTCATGAATGAGGCTGGCCGCCGGCTCTGGCGGTGCGCCGCAGTAATGGCCCACGACAGCACCTGCGGCCGTGAGCAGCACGTCATGGAAGCCTCGGGCACCGCCGAGCTGGCCCAGGTGCGCCCGCCATCCGCCTGATCCCGCTATCACACCGCCAGTCGCCTCTGGATTCTGCCGTTCTGCTGGTATTTTCAGGGATGCGCGTTCGATCCCGGCCCGCATGCCCACTCGCTGCCGGATCGGGTCCTCGATGCCGTGCAGGATCAGCTTTGCAAAGTAAAGCGGTTGCGCCGGCGCGAGGACCGCAGGATCCAGCAGCTTGATACCGGCTCGCGCATTCATCGCTTGAGCCCATCGCCGCATCGCCGATGGCATTAACGTTTCTGACAACATCACCACCGCCTTTGCGCGAATTCCGGGCTTGAAACCGGCACTGGCGGAAACCGCAAGGGCGAATGCTACGCCGCGGAGTTCCTCAAATGTATCGATGACGACGCCAATGGCGCTGGCGGGATCCGTCACAAAGTCGATTCCATCGGAGACAGCTGTGCTATCGAAATCGAGAACCAAGTAATCGCGCGCCACTTCGCGCAATGTGGCCGTTGCGCCTTCCGCATCGTGGATAAGCCGCCGTTGGTAACCCGCGAACGCGTTGATCGGCTCGGCGTAGAGGCAGCAACTTGCGAAATCGGCTTGCCGCTCGCTCAGGAAATCGGCCCAACCCTCAGCGTCCCCTGGCGAAGGCAATGCGTAGAAGCGCCACCATTTCTCGAGCGGATAGTCCGTAATCTGCAGGCCGGCCCTCGTATGGCGGATCTGCTTTGTCGCTATCCCGCCTTGCGCCGTGGCCACCGTGATGCCGCTCATAAGGAGCGTATCCGGTTAAAAAACCGGCCTCGTTAACAACTGCGATTGCGCGCTTGCCACTGATTCTTTGGGCCACTTCGGCGAGCGTAACGTCCTTCATCTCCCCGTGTTCGATCCCGCAGGCCGTGAGGAGGCTCAGCCAGAACTCGCCCTGGCTGATGAACGAGCGAAGGGCTTTAGCGTCAGACGCAGGCGGTTTCGGGCCAAAGATCCTGTCCAGGTCGCGGGTCATGCCCGCGCCCAGCTCCGCCGAGAGCACGGCGACCCGGAGCGCCATTTGCTCAGGCAACGTCTTGGCACGCACCTCTATCAGGTGATCGCCGGGCGGGCAGCCGATTGATGGTTCGCGCCACTGCCGCGCGGGATACGTCTACTCGGGGTTCGGATGGGTCTGGGACGCGGTCAGGCTGACCCGCGACCGTCTCCGAAGATGCGGTTGCATTCATAATGAACATTCCTTACGAGCTGCGCCGAGGTTCAGGCCGCGGCGCGGGCTACATGTCCTTATACCGGCGGACGCGGACGCGCCGTGTCAGCGAGCGAGCGTCCTGCGCATGCGCTTGGGCCGGGTTTTATCCGAGCCGGTGGTCATAGTGGGGTCCTCCCAGCTTCCGTTCTCAATTTCCTCGATAGACGGGGGCAGAATGAGAGGGGAAATCATTTCCTTCCCGTCGGTCATCATGACCACCCAAACGATCGGGAACCGGCGGGCGTCTGCCGTTGGTGCGAGGGCTGCGACGAATGCAAGCAACTCGGCCCCTTTGATTTCGCCTGCAAGCAGTAACTTGACGGATACGTGCAGGGCCTCAAAAGGATCAACCTTTAGCCGGGCCTGGTTCGCAAGAATTCCGTTGCCGCGGGCTTGAATGTCACGCCAGGATGCGCTGACTAGCATCAAATCGGTATACTGCCCTAACGCTGGGTCGTAATGAAAAAGAGCGTGTCGCTCGGGAAACTCGCGGAAGTAGGCAGTTTGCGGCTCCTTCCTAATCATCAAAGTTTTTGTCGAGCACCATCTCTCCAAGTCTGGTGCTGCATCCTCGCAAAAGGTTAAGGTTACGCTGTAGCTGACATTGTAGCGATAACGGGTT
>JAFAHH010000746.1 GCA_019237355.1 Acetobacteraceae bacterium
AGGTGCTCGCGGCAGAACTGAATAATTTCGGCTTCTCCGACAGGTGAAGCACCCGGTTTAAGTTCGATAAACGCGCAGGGCGTTTCACCCCAGGTCGGGTCTGGGCGCGCAACCACGGCAGCCAGGAACACGGCTGGGTGACGGGACAAGACTTCCTCAACCTCCAGGCTGGAGATATTTTCGCCACCAGAAATGATGATGTCCTTGGAGCGGTCCTTGATTTCGATGTAGCCATCCGGGTGCCAAACGGCGAGGTCACCGGAGAGGTACCAGCCTTTGTGGAGTGTCTTTTCTGTCGCCTCGCGGTTGTTAAGATATCCTTTCATGATAGTGTTGCCGCGCTGCATGATTTCTCCGACCGTTACCCCATCGCGGGGCACAGGTGTTTTGGTCAGAGGATCGCCGATCATCAAGTCCTGCAGGGTGGGATAGAGCACGCCTTGCCGCGCCATGTTGGCGTAACGGCGCTCGGGCGGCAGATCGTTCCATTCAGGCTGAAACACGCATGAAGTCGAGGGGCCATACGTTTCGGTGGCGCCGTAGAGATGGGTCACCCGGAAGCCAAGCTCCTCCATAGCGCTAAGCACGGAAGACGGTGGAGCGGCGCCGCCTGTCGCGCAGCGGACGGTGTGGCTGAACTTCATCCGCTGGTTCGCTGGCGCCTGTGCCAGCATGTTCATCACAATAGGTGCGCCGCAAAGATGGGTAACTTTGTGGCGGGCAATCAGATCGAAAATTACCGCTGGTTCGATCTTGCGCAGGCAGATCTGGGTTCCGCCCACGGCGACAACCGCCCAAGGGTAGGACCAGCCGGAACAGTGGAACATCGGCAAGGTCCAGAGATAGACGGAATCGAAGCTAAGTCCGAACATGAGCGCGTTGCCAAGCGCCTGCAGATAGGCGCCCCGGTGGTGATAGACCGCGCCCTTCGGATCTCCAGTCGTGCCGGACGTATAGAGTAGGCAGAGGGACTGCCATTCGTCTTCCGGTCCGGACCAAGGGAACTTGGGATCGCCGGTCCGAAGCGCGGCCTCGTAATCGAGAAATTCCGGCTGGCCGGCTCCTCCGATGCTAATCACCGCTATCTTGTGATCCGCCTGCCGTAGCGCCTCGGTTGCGAGCGGCATATAGTCGCTATCGGCAATCAACACCTTGGCGTTGCCGTGGTTGAGGGAGAAAGCAATTGTCGCCGCATCCAGGCGGGTATTCAGCGGATTGAGAACCGCGCCGAGCATGGGCACGCCGTAGTGCGCTTCTATCATTTCCGGCACGTTTGACGCGATGATTGCCACCGTATCCAGCCGTTTTACACCGAGCGCCGAAAGAGCAGATGCGAGCCGCGTGCACCGGTCCAGCAGTTGTGCATAACTGTAGCGGCGCTCGCCGTCGATGACCGCGATCTTTTGGCTGTAGGCGCGTGCCGCTCCGGTCAGGAACGAAACCGGTGAGAGAGGAACGAAATTCGCGTCGTTGCGATCCAGCCCGGTTTCGAAAGGATGCCGAACCACGTCCATGCCTACAATCCTCCCTGCATGTTGGTCTTGCCGCCGTTCCATCATGCTCCATCCGGCGGGAGAGATAAAAGAACCGACTCACAGGCCGGACACAAGATGTCCTCCATCCACGGCAATAACGCTTCCGGTCATGAAGGAACTGGCGGCAGAGGCCAGCAGGAGCAGGGTGCCGTCCAGCTCGTGCGGGTGCCCAAGCCGCCGCTGGGGGATGCGCTTGACCAGAGCCTGGCCGGCTGGGCTGGCGAAAAAGGCGCTGTTGAGCTCGGTTTCGATATAGCCGGGTGCGATCGCATTTACCCGAATGCCGTGGCGCGCCCATTCGAGAGCCAGCACCTTGGTCATCTGGATCAGGCCGGCCTTGGAGACAGCGTAGGCTGCCAGACCGCCGGCGACACGCAAGCCGAGGATGGAGGCGATGTTGACGATGCTGCCGCCCATCTTGTGATGAACCATCCGCCGGGCGGTTCGCTGGGCCGCGAGCCAAGCTCCTTTCAGGTTGATGTTGATCACCTGGTCCCAGCCGCTCTCATCCACTTCCAACGCCGGCCGCGTTTCCGTTACACCGGCATTGTTGATCAGCACGCTGACTGGGCCGAACTGCTTTTCGGCCTCGTCCAGCGCACGCTCGACACTGGCAGAGTCGCTGACATCCATCAACACAGCCGAGGCCTTGCCGCCAGCTTCCCCTATCTCTTTCACGCTCGCCGCCAGTGCCTGCTCCCGGCGGGCGGCGAGTGTGACAGTGGCTCCGGCCTGCGCGACGCGGGTGGCGAAATGCTTGCCGAGGCCGCTGGACGCACCGGTGACCAGGACATGGCTTCCGGCGAGGCTGAAAATATCCGCCATTAGAGACTCCCGGCTGCCGTCAGCACACTTTGTTGCAGGCCAGGCCCCACCGTGCTTCCTAGCTGCTCGTAGTAGCTTTTGTATGGCGCAGTGCTGATTGCAAGTCTATCTCCGACGAGCACGCGCAGGAGCCACATCTGTTGAATCGCGCCGCCTGAGACCGACATGCCTCCTCCGCCTCGACCTCGTGCCCGAGCTTTCCGGTCGGGTGCCCCCTCGTTACCGGCCTTCCATTCGGTTTCGATGAAGTGAGTGGTTACGGACCCCCATCATCCGCGAGGTAGTCGTGCACCATTTCCGACACGGGTAGCACGAGGTCAGTGATGATGTGGCTGGCCGAGACGATCTCGCGCACCGGTAGGTCGGCCAACGGCGCATTGACATGCTCGAAAAGCTGCAGCCGGGCTGGGCTGGTCCAGGCGCCCTTGACCGTGATGGTCTCGATTTGCGTGCGCACCAGCTCGCAGATCCGCGGCCGCTCACCGCGCCGGCTGAGATA
>JAFAHH010000909.1 GCA_019237355.1 Acetobacteraceae bacterium
TTGATGACCCGGGGGACCCCAGCCGAGTACAATGCGAGCTTGGCAACGGCATCAGCGCTCAGAAGATTGGTGGGCTGGCCCGAAGCCGCGAGCCGCGCTTTGACGAACCGCGCGACCTCCGTCGGGCAAAGCGGCTCGAGGCGGATCGCGACCGTCCCAGGCCATTCGGCCAAGCGCTCAGCAAACGATGGGCTTGCCGAAATAAACCAGGTCAGGTCCGGTCTTTTGCGAAGCGGGTCCAGATCGGCCCAGCCGAGCTGATCGGCATCGTCGACGAAGGCGACGCTATCGGGGCTCATCTCGGCTACGGGTTGGCCCGGCTGAAGGAAACCGACCTGCCACCCCTCGGCGCTGAGGGTGCGGACTAGGTAGTGCAGCAGCAGCGTTTTCCCGCTCCCGGTCGCGCCCGTTATGCAGATCACCCGCTTGCCGGCCAAGAAAGCCGCCATCGCCTGCGACTGCGCTTCGCGCCAGGACCGGTGCGGCACCGCGTCTTCTATACTGGTAGCGGCACGGAATGGCGCAGTTCGTCCCGGCGTATCCTGCAGATCCATCATCGAATCGGCCCTTCCCCTAAGCCGCAGATGATTGAAGTGAAGCGACGCAGACAAGCTTGGATCAAAAAGTCAACACGCAATGAAGTGATCGCGCTTTCTTGGAATTGTCGCCGGATTGATGCCGCAATGAGCTTCTCGGCCCGCACCGGAGGCCGCCCTACTGTGGCCGTTGAGCAACCTAAACTGCATCATCCCAACTCTTGTGGGCCACATGGAATGCGGAACGTCCGCAACGGAATTTATCTCAGGACACGCGAGATCGTAATTAACTCACTTTCGCCGGTCGCCAGCCAGTCCTCCGCCCCAGCACCAACAACCGGGCCGGGTAAGGGACACCGCCGCACTCTGGGCCTCGGCCGCAGTTGCAAATAAGCCAAGGCACGTCGCCCCGGACCCGCTCATGCGGGCGAGTAGGCAGCCTGGAAGCGAGGCGATCGCATCCAGCACGCGGCCGATCTCGGGCGCGAGGAATATCGCCGCCGGCTGCAAATCGTTTCGCAAACCCGCAAGCCCCACCGCCATCGCATGGGGGTCCGGCCAAGCGCGGGGCAAGCGGGCAGGCTCGGAAAACGGGCCTGTCCGGGTCCGGAATACATCTCGGGTTGGGAGAGGGAGCCCCGGATTGACCAACACGACCCCACAGGGCGGAAGTGCCGGAGCGGGACCGAGCACCTCTCCAATCCCGCCCATCCGCGCGGGCCGGCTCAAAAGGCACACTGGCACATCGGCGCCAAGCTTAGCCGCAAGCCCGGGCAGTAAGCCCGGGGCGGCATCCCATCTCCGCTGCAGTAGGCGCAAAGTCGCCGCGGCATCAGCCGAGCCGCCTCCTATTCCGGAG
Organism: Acetobacteraceae bacterium; assembly: GCA_019237355.1. Lineage (GTDB taxonomy): Bacteria > Pseudomonadota > Alphaproteobacteria > Acetobacterales > Acetobacteraceae > JAFAHH01. The sequence continues at coordinate 1,396 of JAFAHH010000909.1, forward strand.
GCCACCGGAAGGTTCTTTTCCAAAACCAACCGCACGCGTGGGCTCACGCCAGCACAGGCTGCGAGTTCCTGAGCCGCACGCAGCACGAGATTATCGGTTTGACCGGTCAATGAAGATGAAAACGGCCCTTGCAGGGAAAGTCCAAGCTCCTCGGCGGGCTCGGCGCTAACCCGGTCAGCTACTTCGGGAAACACAGCAAGGCTGTCGAGCAGATGCAGGCCATCCGCCCGGCGCCCGACGATATGCAGATAGAGATTTACCTTGGCCCGGGCCCGCTCAATCACTGAGCCATAACGCCGTCGGCTTTGACCGGGACCATCGCATCGGGCGAGGGGCTCTGATGAAGCTTGGCCTCGAGCTTGGCGGCATCCTCCGGCTCGGGGTTGAGCGCGAGCGCGCGGCGCCATTGGAACTCGGCTTCCCGCTTACGCCCCGCCTGCCAATAGGCGTCGCCCAAATGGCCGTTGATGGTCGGGTCTTCCGGCATCAGCTCCGCCGCGCGTTCCAAGGCGCTTACCGCAGCCTCGGTATGCCCCTCGCGCAGCTCCACCCATCCCATACTATCCGTGATCGCGCCATCGTTGGGCCGAAGCTCAGCGGCGCGCTGGATCATCTGGCGGGCCTGGTCGAGATTTATCCCTTGATCAGCCCAGGAATACCCCAGGTAGTTCAGCACGTACGGCTGGTCGGGCGATAACTCGAGCGCCCGCTTCAGATCCGCTTCTGCTTCGGACCATTGGTGGGAGCGCTCGTATGCGACCCCCCGGGCATAAAACAACACCCATGTGGCCCGAGTGGGCACGCTCACCCGGTCAATCGCGCGATCATACGCGGTCACAGCTTGGCCGTAACGGTTCTTCGCCCGCAGCAGGTCTCCTTCTTGAGCATAGGGCAAAGGACTGCTTGGATAATCCTTCGCAATCTGCTCCAGCATACGTATCGCATCATCGGTTTTACCAAGCGCTTCGGTAAGAGCCGCACGGCGCAGCCGAACGATGGAAATAAGAGGGTCGCTAGGGTCCACGGCCGCCAGGGTGGCCAGCGCGGCGTCTGGGCGCTTGCTCGCCTCCATGATCTCAGCCAGGAGCAGCCGCGCGGCGGTAAAGTTCGGTTTCAGGTTAAGCGCCAGCCGAATCAAGAGCAGCGCGGAGTCGCTAGCGTCCTGCTGCCGCAGTGCCGCCGCCAGGGCAAGGTAGGTCTCCGCGATCCCGTCAGTCGCCTGACTAATTACCGGCAGACTCGCCGCCGCGCTCAAATCTGGCAAGGCGATCGCCATCTCATCTGCCGTTGCAGCCAGTTTGCGGAATATCTCAAGCGCTTCATCGGCGCGCCCCTGGCGCATTTCCCAGCTCGCCAGCATCTCAGCGGATCGAAGGTTGAGGGTGCCAGGTTCAGCTTGGGCAAGCTGATAAAACTGCGCCGCTTCGGTGTTGCGCCCAGCCAGGTCCGCAATTAGGGCGGCATGCAGGGCATAAACTGACTGGAGGTGCTGCCCCTGCACATACGGGGCCAAAGTCGCCAAGGCCAAATCCGTCTGTCCCGCGCCTTGCTGAGACCAGGCGAGTAGCAACGGTTGAAGCACCTGGTTTAGTCCCTCCGGAGGGATCGCCTGAAAGCGACGCTCCGCCGCAGCCCAATTCCCGGCCTTAGCCTCAACACCCGCGAGCAGGAGCTGAGCGGTTTGATTGCCCGGTAGCCGCTTCGCGAGCTCGATCGCCTCGGGCCGGCCGCCGTCCAGGCAAGCCAGGAATGCCTGCGTAACAAGCTCCTGATCCAGGGGAGCGGCGGCAAGCGCTTGGAGGAAGTAATCACCAGCACGGCCGAACTCGAGCTGGCTAGCGGCAAAACGCCCGCTCAGATAAGCGCTCGAATCACCCGAGCTCTCGGACGGAAGAAGCGTCCGCTGTGCCGGCGAAGGCGCATCAGGATCGGCGGCCGCACCTGTCGCGAGGAATGCGAGCGCCAGCAAGATCGAACGGGGTATGGACGTGGTGTGCATGGGCGCTGTCTAGCAAGTCCCGACCGGCGCTGTCAGCCCAAACTGGCGGGCTTGTGACTCCATCTAGCCCAAGCATTCGCTGGGTGCCGATCACATCCCGCCTGGATAATTTGGGCCTCCGCCGCCTTCTGGCGTTACCCAATCAATGTTTTGTTCTGGGTCCTTGATGTCGCATGTCTTGCAATGTACGCAGTTCTGAGCGTTGATTTGCAGCCGCGGATGTCCCTCCTCGGCTCCCACAATCTCGTACACGGCGGCGGGACAATACCGGGTCTCGGGGCTGCGATAGCGGTTCCAATTCACTGCGATGGCTTTGGCTGGGTCGCGCAATTTCAGGTGCCCCGGCTGGTTTTCTTCATGATTGGTATTGCTGATGAATACCGAAGAAAGCCGGTCGAATGTAAGCACACCATCTGGCTTGGGGTAGGCGATCTGGGGCGCCATGCTTGCGTCCTGCACTGTTTGGTTATCGGCATGCGCGTAGTGGAATGTCCACGGCGCCCGGCCGCGGAAGACGTAGGTGTCAAGCGCCGAGTAGGCGAGCCCACCCCATAGGCCCATCTTGGCGAAAGCTGGGCGAACGTTGCGGACTGCGTTCAATTCCTCCCAGACCCAGCTCGCGCGGATCTTTTCCGGGTAACGAGTGAGCTCCGCTGGCTTGCCGTTGGTGAGCGCCTCCGCGACGGCTTCGGCCGCCAACATCCCGGATTTCATTGCAGTGTGCGTGCCCTTGATCTTGGGCACGTTCAAGAACCCGGCCGTGTCGCCGATCAGCGCACCGCCCTGAAAGATCAGCGTGGGGATGGATTGCAGCCCGCCTTCGCTCAGCGCCCGGGCACCATAGCTGATGCGACGGCCGTCCTCGAAATGCGCACGGATGGCGGGGTGAGTTTTGAAGCGCTGCATCTCGTCGAATGGCGAAAGCCAGGGATTACTGTAATCCAGGCCGATGACGAGCCCGTATGAAACCAAATTTTCTCCAAAGTGATAGATGAACGAGCCGCCATAGGTCGCGCGATCCAGTGGCCAGCCTATTGTGTGTTCGACCAGTCCCGGCTTGTGCTGAGCGGCGGGGATTTCCCACAATTCCTTTATGCCGATCGCATAGGTTTGCGGGTCATGCCCTTGGCGCAGCCCATAGCGGGCCATGAGCTGCTTGGCGAGCGAGCCGCGGCAGCCTTCCGCGATCAGGGTGTAGGGAGCGCGCAGCGCCATGCCGCGCTGATAGTTCTCGGTTGGCTGCCCGTCCCTGCCGATTCCCATATCGCCGGTAGCGATACCGGTTACACGGCCGCCCTCCTCGAGCAGTTCCGCGGCGGCAAAGCCGGGGTAGATCTCAATTCCCAGCGCTTCCGCCTGCTGGCCAAGCCAGCGGCATACATTACCAAGGGAGACGATGTAGTTGCCCTTGTTGTGCATTTGCGGCGGCGTGGGCAGGCGGAAAGCCCGAGTGCTGGTCAGGAACAGGAATCTGTCGTCCGTGGCCGGCGTTTGCAGCGGCGCGCCTCGTTGGCGCCAGTCGGGCAGCAGCTCGTTCAGCGCACGCGGCTCCAGCACGGCGCCGGAAAGGATATGGGCACCGACCTCACTCCCCTTCTCGACGACGCAGACGGCCGCTTCCGGCGCGAGCTGCTTGAGCCGGATCGCGGCGGCGAGCCCCGCAGGGCCGGCGCCGACGACCACGACATCGAATTCCATTGATTCTCGGGGCAGCAGGTCTGCGGCCATGGCTCCCTCCAGCGCTCTGCACAGAACAAAACTAGGCAGCACCCGCTATTTAGGCAAAATGGAGCCCGCTGTGGACGAGCTGGCCGCACTCAGGTTGCAGATCGAATGGGGAGCCGATGAGGCAATCGCCGAGGCGCCTCTTGATCGCCTCCAACCTTCCGCACGGCACTCCGAATCCGCGCCCAGGCGGCAAGGTGCGCAGCTCGCGATCGCATCCGCGGGCGGGGAAGCGGGGCTGGGCGAAACGCTCGAAGAGTTGCGCGCCGCCGTGGCCGCGTTCGAAGGCTGCGCCTTGCGCCATACGGCGACAAATTTGGTGTTCGCCGAGGGCGATCCGCATGCCGAGGTAGCCGTGATCTATGACGCGCCGGATGCCGATGATGATCGCAGCGGCCGGCCAGGTAGTGGCGAGGCCGGGGCGTGGCTGGACCGAATGCTCGCGAGCATCGGGCTCGAGCGCGGCCGAATACTGCTCACCCCACTCGTGTTTTGGCGCCCACCGGGCGGGCGTCCGCCAAGCGATCGTGAAATTGCAGCCTGCCTTCCGTTCCTTCACCGGCTGCTCGCGCTGACCCGGCCGCAGTTTTTGCTCTTGCTCGGGTCCTTGGCAGCCAAATCGCTCGCCGCCGCTGGGGAGAGCTCGTTCCGCCGCACGGCCAAGCCTGAATTCAAGCCATTCGCGCTGCCCGGCATCCCCGAGCCGGTGCGCGCTGTGGCCATTCCGAGCCTTACACAAATCCGCCGTGAACCGGCTGCCCGCCGCCAGAGCTGGGCGTGCCTGCGCCTGCTCAAGCGTGCGATCGAAGCCGAAATGGCGTGATTGTGACGGCGGCGGGACTCGCCAGAATTGCTGGACTCCCTCACGCTATGTCTCGTTTCAGGAGACTCGTCACATAGGCCCGCATTGCGTCTCAGAGTTTGCTCTAGTAGCCGAGAAGTATGCGAGGGATTCGTCCAACGTTCGCGCGCTGTCCGCCTCGCCCGGTCCGTCGAATCTGCGCCATTTTCACCGGGCTTGCGGTTCTGGCCGGCCCTCCTGCGTTGGCCAAGGCCGAAACCGCGGTGACTGGAAATGGCGACGAAACTGCATTCGCGAGACCGCGTGTCGCGCCGATAAACGGCAGCCCGGTCGCGTTTCCCCAGCCGCTCGCACCAAGCCAGGCCGCTCGTATCCGCCAAATCTTTGCGCTTCAGTCGCGCGGCGATATGGACCAGGCCGCTCAGGAAACCGAGGCGCTTTCCGATAAGCTGCTTTTGGGGGCCATTCTAGCGGACCGATTCCTAGGGCAGCACGGAAACGCCTCGCTCGGGGCGCTTTCGGATTGGTTGTCAGAGCACGCAGACGAGCCGGACGCACCCGTCGTTTTTGGTCTGTTACTCCGTCGCTTACCCGAGGGTGCGCGGCCTGCCGGACCCGCCGCTATAACCGCACTCGCCCTGCCCGACGCTGTGCCTGAAGAGACGGAACCCGCCGACCGTCCGATCAAGCGAAATTCCTTGTTGGATCGCACCGTTGCCACGCGGGCACAAGCCGGCAACATCCGCTCCGCGCTGCATTTGATTGCAGCGAGCAGGGGCGTGAGCCCAGCCTACGCTGCGCTGCTCCGAGGGGAAGTGGCGCGAGCCCTTTTCCTGCAGAATCGCGACGAAGAAGCGGTCGATCTTGCACGCGGGGTTAGCCGGAACACGGCCCGGAGCGAGCAATCTGGGCTGGCGAGCTATATTGGCGGGCTCGCGGCATGCCGTCTGGGGCGGTTTGAGACCGCGCGCCTGTTTTTTGAGGAGGCAAGCCGAGCCGAGCTCGCGCCCGCCACCATCCGTTCTGCCGGCGCATTTTGGGCGGCCCGGGTTCGCATAAGGCTCGCCGACCCGGCTGGCTATGCGCCATGGATGCGGCGGGCAGCCGCTGAGCCACGCACCTTCTACGGTCTTTTGGCCCGGCGCGCGCTCGGCCTCGGCTCTGGCCTAGAATGGCAAAGCGCGACCCTGGGCGAGGCAGATATTGAGGCGATCGATGACCTGCCCGCCGGCCGCCGGGCTTTCGCCCTGCTTCAGGTGGACCAGCCCGAGCTGGCGGCGGCCGAACTACGGAGCCTTTGGCCTGAGGCGATCAAAAACCCCGGGCTGGGCCGAGCGCTTCTGCTGGTCGCAAGCCACGCCGGATTCACGGATCTGGCGGCGCAACTCGCCGGCGTGGAGCAAAGCGCGGATGGCCGTCCGCGGGATTTCGCCCGCTTCCCCGTGCCGCGCCTCGCACCCCGCGGCGGATTTCAGGTTGATCCCGCATTGGTCTATGGCTTGACCCGGGTTGAATCGAATTTCGAGCCCTCGGCGGTGTCGCGTATGGGCGCCCGCGGCCTGATGCAGCTCATGCCGGTGACAGCCGGGTACATCGCCAACGATCGCGCGCTGACCGGGTCGCAGCGGGCGCAATTGCATGACCCGGCCATCAATCTCGAGCTCGGCCAGCGCTATCTCCAATACTTGGCCCGGCTTGAGACGGTGAATGGGGACCTGATCGGGTTGCTGGCCAGCTACAACGCGGGGCCCGGCAGCTACGCGAAATGGCGGCAGGAGATCCGCGACGACCACGATCCGCTGCTGTTCATCGAGGCGATCCCGAACGGCCAGACGCGCGCCTTTGTGCAGCGCGTGCTGACCTACACATGGATCTACGCAATGCGCCTCGATTTGCCGGCGCCAAGCCGGGATGATTTGGCTGCGGCGCGATGGCCCCGCTTCACGCCGGCTGGCCAAGCGGGGGACTTGCCGATCTCGGCACACAGCCGCTGAACTGAGCTTTTCAGGGCAGGCACATGGAAAAGCCCTGCCTCTGCTTGGTGCGCTTATTGACGCGCTTAGGCTCGCCATAACGGCGATAGCTTCATTACGCTAATCTCGGTTCCGGCCCCGCAACAGGCGGTGATTGAGAGAGCGTGGATCGTAGGCGCCGTCCTCATTGATTACTTATGCTGCCCACAAGGCGTAAGGCGAACCCAGATCAAAGCTGAATGCGCGGCCCGCAGCGAGCTAGTCTAGCAGGACGCCGCATGTTTCTTCGGCGGCTACAGTGTCCCAATTAGCCTGCCGTATAGTGTAGCCCAACCATACTAACCAGTTTAAATGGTCGAGGGAGCACGGCAGGGCCGCGCTTGACTGAAACGCGGCACGTAACCATGAGGCAGCGGATCCGCTCGCGAACAATCAGTAGAGAAGGACGCCATGGCACGCATTGACGAGACCCGCCGGTTCATTCCGGTGAACATAGCCGTGCTTACGATTTCGGATACGCGGACCGCCGAGAACGACACGTCGGGAGACACGCTTGTCGCCCGGATTACGGACGCCGGCCATTCCGTCGCCGCCCGTGCTATCGAACCGGACGACATCGGGGCAATCGAGCGGCATTTACGGGGTTGGATCCTCGATCCCAAAATAGACGTGATAATCACCACGGGCGGCACTGGCCTCACGGGTCGGGACATAACGCCGGAGGCTTTCGAGCGCGTGATCGAGAAGCGGATCGAGGGCTTCGGCGAGTTGTTCCGGATGATTTCATATCAGAAAATCGGCACCTCGACCATGCAATCGCGGGCTTTGGCCGGTGTTGCCTCGGGCACCTATTTGTTCGCGCTCCCAGGCAGCCCAAATGCGGTAAAGGATGCGTGGGACGATATTTTGCTGTGGCAGCTCGACGCCCGCCATCGCCCCTGTAACCTGGTGGAGTTGATGCCGCGGCTGAAGGAGCATGTCGGGGCTTAACGGGTCCTATAAGCCGCGCCGTGTATGCGGTAACGCCTCTACTGGCCATTTCAATAATGGCGGGATTGACTTCAGCGCCGACTTTCCCGATTGCAGCAGAGGCCATCGGGAGCGACGGGAGAAGGGATCTGAGCGAAAAGGAACTTCAACAATATGGCGCGCGCTGCGAGACCCTGGAGCGTGCCTGTCGTGAATTGTATTCGCCATAGAGTCTTCAATTTGATCCGGACGGACCGATGTCACAGATTCATTGCGCCCGTACCTGGTGCCCAGCATCTGTATGCGCGCCGCGTCGAAACCGGACCGGAGGGGAATGCGCACGGCGAAGCTCGACGGGTTCGCCATTCTTGCATTAGACGGCCCTCGCCTCGGGAAATCCCTTCCCTGAGTCGGGATCAATAAGACCGGATATTAGGTTACGATTTTGCAGTTTTTTAGTTCCGGCCGATGGCGCCGGCCCCTTTGATTCCCCCGGCTTTCGGATCGGCGGGGGACCCATCCTTGCTGACGGATAACGGGCAGACGAAAGTTGCGCGCGATCTGAGATTACCAGAGAGTTGATTCCCGATTTGGACCCGCCGGGCTGACCATTGCGATTGCGGCACAGCCTAAGCAAACTGGCTAGGCCAAATCCGAACAGGGCCAGGCCTGCAGGTTCGGGGACCGGCGGAGCGTCTACCGCCAGTCCTGAGAACGACTCGTCGACGATGATGTCGCCTGACACGGTTCCTCCCAAATAGGCCTCCATTATGTAAGCTTATATCGATTGCATCCGTCGTGATACCGACCGGTGTCGTTCTGCAAGTTAGAGAGCAAGAGACAAATTCTGGAATGAGCTGCTTGTCGAGCATCACGGTGACGCTGGCGCTCGAGAACAGGATTGTGTTCGGTGCCGCGTCGCCCGAAAAGGTGAGCGTGTTGCCAATCAAAGCCCCGCCAAGCGTGAGCGACCCGAAACTCGCTGAGCCCGCCGCGAAATTGCGGTTTGCACCGAAGAGTATCGAGAAATTGGCATCCGAATGGATGCCGGTCGCATTAACGAATAGCCCCAGCACGCCGAGGACCCCCGGCGGCCGCGGATTGTCCGACAGCACGAGGTTCACTGACCCTGTATTTGCCCCGCCATGGGCTGTGATGAAATCAACCGCAACACCACCAGACTCCGCGCGGGTCGCAACATTCTCTGCAGTGATATGCAGGTATGGGTTTATGGAGCTCCCAGGCTGAAGGGCGACGGTCTCATCCAGGTTCGGTACGCCGCCGGCCTGGTCGTATGCAGGCGGGGCCTGCCCGGCGACCTTGGCAACTGGCTCAAGATCAGTTCTCACGTCATTGAACGTGAAGTCGGCAGAACGGCCATATGCATAGCTTGA
>JAFAHH010000913.1 GCA_019237355.1 Acetobacteraceae bacterium
CGCGCGGGAAAAGACAAGCTGTTCGGCTTCTTTGTCGGGCAGGTGATGAAGGCGACCGGCGGAAAAGCGAATCCGGCGCAGCTCAACGAGCTTCTTCGCAAGAAACTCACCGGCTGATGCCAACAACGCCGAGGGGCAGCGCAACTCCGGGGAGGCCCGCGCCGCCGGGGTTGGAGTGAGTAGGGGCGCTGGGGTAGGGGCGCTGAGTAGGGGGGCTGAGTAGGGGGGCCTTTGGCCCAATGGGTAAGTACTTGCCGTCTCAATGGGTCGACGCAACGTACTCATTCAGTGTATCCGCAGGCGTTCTAAATCCTAGAGTTTCTCGAGGCCTCTGATTGAGCCTCAAGGCGATTCGATCGAGGTGTGCTTGCGAGTGAGCTGAGAGATCAGTCTTTTTGGGAAAGTACTGACGCAGCAATCCATTGGTATTCTCGTTCGAGCCGCGTTGCCAGGGGCTGTGTGGATCGCAGAAGTACACCTTCACATCCGTAGCGAGGGAGAACTGCTTATGACGCGCCATCTCCATCCCTCGGTCCCAAGTCAGGGAACGGCGTAACTGCTTGGGCAGTTTGCGTACACGGCGCGTGAGAGCGCTGACCACGTTAGCGGTATCAGCGCCTGCAACCTTCACCAGTATCACGAAGCGTGATTGACGCTCGACCAAGGTGGCAATTTGACTGTTGTGGCTGCCTGCCAGCAGGTCTCCTTCCCAATGCCCCGGAACGGCACGATCTTCTGCCTGAGCGGGCCGCTCGCGGATCGAAACGGCCTCGGAGATTTGTCCCCGACCTGGGTAACGTTGGCTGTAATTGCGGCTACGCCGCAACGTTCGGCCGCTGCGTAAGTGCACGGTGAGCTGCTTTTTCAGCACTCCGCGCGCCTGAATGAACAGGCTCTTGTAGATGGTCTCGTGCGACACCCGCTTACTTTTATCGTCGCCATACTCCCTGGCAAGCCAGCCGGCGATTTGCTGCGGAGACCACTCCAATTGCAGCTTCTGGGCGACCAAGTCCGCAAGGGCCGGATGTCGGGCCAAGTGGCACTGCTTCGGCCGTAGCGCTCTATCCCATGCCCGCTGATCGGACGCGTGAGCTCGGTACTGCCACCACTGGGCGCCGTTGCGAGCGATCTCGCGGCTGACACTTGAGGGCGCTCGGCCCATGCGCTGGGCGATCTGGCGGATCGAGCACCGGGCGCTCAGACCGCGCGAGATCTCCTCCCGCTCCGCCAAGCTCAGCGCCAGCCGAGAGCGGCATCGCTGCCGCGGGGCGAATCCTCCCTGTGCCCACACCACCTTAAACAGCGCCATGTCACGCTTGCCCAAGGTCCTCGCTATCTGGGCTACCCTCTCACCGGCCTTCCAGCGCCGCCAAAGCTCCGCTTTCTCTTGGGCCGACAAACCACGGCTCATATGCAACCTCCCATCCGACCTCAGGCCAGATCATGTTGCATCGACCGGTTGAGACCACCCTCACTTGCGTGCCTCGGCGCTCGAAAGTGAACTTCTCTTCTCTAAACAATCACTTGTAGCGAACGCGCGCCGGCGGCTGCAAGCGGTTGTTTGCCTATGTGTTGAGAGATCCCCCAAGCGCCGGCTGCGTTTGTCGGCGCCCGAGGTTGAGTCGCCTTGCTCATGGCCCAATGTCCGGCACATGGACGCACGCTCTAACTCTCCGGCCACCGATCGCGTCCGCCGCTTCATCTTCGAGAAGCGGCCCATCCGCGGCCATTGGGTGCACCTTTCAGAGGCCTGGCGTGAGCTGCGGGGCCATTCCAGGGATTCGCCCGCGGTGGTCGAGCTCCTGGGACAGGCGGTCGCCGCATCCGTGCTGATGGCCGCGACGCTGAAATTCCGCGGCACATTGACCTTCCAGCTCAAGGGAAATGGCGCGGTGCGCCTTCTGGTCGCGCAATGCACGCATGATTTCCGGGTGCGCGCGGTGGCGCGCAGCGATGCCGACGCGATCCGCGCAATCCGCCAGGCCGCACCCACGGCAGCCGTGTTCCGGGCTCTGACGGGCTCCGAGGGTCGCATCACCGTGACAGTGGAAGCCGAAGAAAGAAGCATGCGCTACCAGGGGGTAGTCCCGCTGACGGGGGATTCGCTCGCCGAATCGCTCGAGGCTTACTTTGCCTCCT
>JAFAHH010001007.1 GCA_019237355.1 Acetobacteraceae bacterium
CGCATAATCGTCGCTACCCCAGCTTACCTTGCCGCCTCGTCACCGCGTCAACGCGCCGCACCAATGGTAGCGGCGAGCCGCTTACGCTTCTTCTAGCAGTACCTTACTTTTTCTACCGATTCTTAGCTGGCTTCTTCGAACCGTGCCGCCTTGTCCCGGAGTTGGCCTGCGACACTCCATTCCGTGACAAGATGCTGTTACGGGTCAACATAAGGCTGAAGAACACAGGGCCTGCTACGATACGCATCACCGATGCCAGACTCTGGGTTTTCGCATTCGGCTTTGAAGATTCGAGCTCGATGTCGGTTTGGCCTCACACCAATGAATCGCAGCGTCCGAGCGTTATGGAGCTTTCTAGGCAGCAACTTGATTTCCAACGTTTGGGCCTAGATATGTCCACCCGAAAACTCAAAAGATATCCAAGACTAGAGGAACACGTAGCGACGGGTAAGAAAGTTTATAAGTGGATCAATCTCGAAACCGCCAGTGAACATCACTGCCAGTTTCTCCTCAGGCTTCCCCACCCTGGGTTGTTCAAGGTCGAATGCGGAATCGTCGGCGTACCCAAGTTCGGCCGGAGACGACTTATATTTATACGTCAAAAAGCTAGCCAGTGGGTTGTCACTGCTGTGGTCGAAGTTGTGGTCGAAGTGAAGAGAAAAATTGGCATTCTCGCCTACGGATCACTCATCGAGGATCCGGGCGAGGAGCTCCGCGCGGCGCAGGAGCGCGAGCCGGTGAGCGTCACTACACCGTTCAAGGTGGAGTTCGCGCGTAGCAGCGCGAACCGAGGCGGCGCGCCGACCCTGGTTCCAGCCGATGAGGGCGGCGCCGCGGTTCCCGCTCGGGTTCTAATCCTCCACGACTGGGTAGATGAGCCTACGGCCCGGGCCATGCTCTGGCGCCGAGAGACCGGAAGGACCGGCCTCCCGCCCTACGACACGTCTCGCACCGATCTGGGACCTAACCGGGTCCGCATCGTCCGGCTCGAGAATTTCGCCGACGTTGACGTTGTGCTGTACGCGCAGCTCGGTGCGAACATTCGTCCGTTGAACCCCCAGCGGCTTGCCGAACTCGCTATTGCCAGCGCGCTATCTTCCCACGTACCAAAAGGCCAGGACGGAATCGGCTATCTGAGAACGAGGCTGCGCAACGGAGTCCGCACGCCGCTCTCAGATTTATACGCTACAGAGGTTGAACGACAAATCGGCTGCGGCCTCGTCGTGCTCGGATATTGGCCTTTGCGCTTTCCGCCTTTGCAGTAGACAAGGTTATCCGCAGGCCGGTATCGAGCACCGTCCAGATCACCAGCTTTTCGTCCGTCGTCTGGCAGGCATGGCAGAGCCGGTCGGCCTCTTCGGGCCGCAGCGGTTCGCGGACAAATTGGTAGGGCATAGGGGCGGCCGGACAGGAGAGGCGTTCGCAGTTTGATAAGGATAGCGAACCGGGTTCGTCTTTCAACAAAAAGGTGACGGCGAGCCGGAACAGCTATCCGAATACGGTCAATCAGGCTTTTGTGATGGATTGCCCCGTCAAGGCCCGGAGCCGCCGGCGGCGGCCAAAGTTCGCCTTTCTAAGCGGAAGGCGAACTCATATTCCAAGGCAGCAGCTCGGTAATCCGGCTGGCCGGATGATCGGCGATGCGCCCGATGACCTGGCGCAGCCAGGTTTCGGGATCGAGGCCGTTGATCCTGGCGGTTTCAATCAGCGTGTACATCAACGCGGCGCGCGCGCCGCCGGCATCGGAGCCGGCGAACATCCAGTTGTTCCGGCCTATGGCAATCGGGCGTATGGAGCGCTCGGCGGCGTTGTTGCAGATCTCCAGGCGCCCGTCAGCTGTATAACTGATGAAGGATGACCAGCAGGACGTCGCATAGCGGATCGCTTTCGCAAAGTCGCTCTTGCCGATCTGGGCCAGGGTTTCGTCGAAACGCGCCTTGAGCGCGGCCAGCAGCGGCGCCGATTTTTCCTGCCGCATGGCCAGCCGTTCTTCCGGGCATCGGCCCTTGATCTCCTCCTCGATCGCAAACAGTCGGCCGATATGCTCTAGCAGCTCGTGCGCGCGCGGCGATCCCGTCGTCTTGTGAACCTCGTAGATTTTGCGCCGGGCATGTGCCCAGCATCCCACGGGCGCCAGCAGCGCAGCGGCAGAGATGCCGTTTGGCTCGTAAAGATGATCAAACCCACTGTACGCATCGGCATGAAGATAACCGTGGCACCCTTGCAGCAGCATGGCGGCGCGTTCTTTTTTTCGGTCCGGGGAATACTGGTAGTACACCGCCGGCGGCACGCCGGAACCCCAAGGCCGTTCGTCGCGCAGCAAGACCCATAACCGGCCGGTTTTCGTCTGGCCCCGGCCGGGATCGAGCACCGGCACCGGCGTATCGTCGGCATGCAGCGTCTCGCCGGCTCGCACATGCGCGCCGAGCGCCTCCGCGAGTGGCTGAAGCAGGAAAGCCATTCGCCCAACCCAATCGGCCATGGTCGAGCGGTCGATCTCGATGCCGCTGCGGCCATAAATGCCCGATTGCCGATACAGCGGCAGGTGATCGCAATATTTTGCAACGATCACATGGGCGAGCAGGCCGGGCCCCGGCACGCCGCGCTCGATCGGCAGGCTCGGCAGCGGCGGCTGGGCGATCGCCTCACAATCGCGGCAGCTCATCTTCGGCCGCCTGTGCACGATCACCTTGAAGTGCGACGGCACATATTCGAGCACTTCGCGCTCGTCGGTGCCGATGCAGGCCAGCCGGGTGCTGCCGCAAGCCGGGCAGACGCAGGCGGTGGGATGCTCGATGCGTTCGCGCGGCAGATGTTCCGGCAACGGTTTGCGCGAGGGGATGTTTTTGGGCTGTCGCGCCGCCGGCGCCGCAGCGGCAACGGCAGGGTCGGTTTCGCAGCCCGCCACCTGTTGCGCCTCGCCTTCCTCCAGTTCGCCGATCGCCAGCTCAAGCTGTGCGATCTCGCGATCGAGCTTCTCCGACGAACGGCCAAAATGCGCGCGCCGCAGCACCGCAAGCTGCATCTTCAGTTTTTCGATCAGCAAAGTCTTGGCGTGCAGCTCGTCCTGGAGAGCGACGGCAAAAGCCTGAAGCGCTACAGTAAAAGAACGTAATTCGGCGGGATTTTCAGGCAAAGGGTTCGACGCAAGCGACATGAATCCTTGAATCAAAACCACATGGCCCGTACAAGTGATTTATCGTCGGCGGCAAGGATTTTATACGATCGCCGGCCGTTGTGGCTGCGGAGCCACGACCGTGCGCCGCCAGTCGATCCCTTCAAGGAGCATGGCGAGCTGCCCCTGCGAGAGCGCCATGCTGTCATCGATCACCGGCGGCCAGGCGAAGCTGCCCTGTTCCAGGTGCTTGGCAAACAGGCACAGGCCGCTGCCGTCCCAATAGATGATTTTCAGATAATCGCCGCGCTTTCCCCGGAACACGAACAGATGACCGCTGTAAGGATCGTGCCGTAGCTCGTTGGCGATCAGCGCCGACAGGCTGTTGAACCCTTTGCGCATATCGATCGGCCGGCATGACACGAAGATGCGCGTTCCCGGCTTGAAATCGATCATGCGATTTCCCGCGCGACCGCCAGGATGCTGCCCAGCATGTCCTTGTTCACGTCGCCGCGAATGCGGATTTTGATCCGGCCGGAAAGATACAGCTCCACGACGCCATGCCGTGCACGTTGTGCCGCCGGAGCATCTTTCGGCCCCGCTTTGACGGCCGATCGCTTCTTTGCTTTCGGCGCCCCGGCCCGGCCGCCTGACGGCAACGCAGGCTCTGGCGCCTGTATCTTGCCGTCGGGGCCAATCACGCCGGCGGATACGAAGTTTTCCGTTCGCGCCGGCCGTAGAAGCCCGAGGCGAAATTCCCGCCGCCAGCGGAACAGCACATTCGTATTGATGTTGTGGCGCTGCGCGACGACTGATACCAAGGCCCCTGGTGCAAGGCATTCCTGAGCCACCTGCGCCTTGAACCACTCTTTATATAAGCGGCGGCCGCTCTTTGTGACATATGGCGCATTGTGGGGCCGGGCTTCTTCAGCCCCGTTCAATATTCCTGGTTCCATGACCAGGCCAATATCTTGAAACTGGCGGCAGAATACTAGGCGAGGTTCACCGGACGCTTACCTTTGTCCCAAGACTTTTGGCTACCTACTTAGCACTACTTTGGCACTTTGGAAGCGTGTTGACGAATCCGCCTGTGGCAGTGCGGGCAACGATAAGGAATCGCAGGCGGAGCGAACAGCTTGGCGATGATGGC
>JAFAHH010001033.1 GCA_019237355.1 Acetobacteraceae bacterium
TCTACTGAAGGTTGCTCACCCGCAGGGTGAGCCGGCACGGCGATGAGATCCGCTTTCATTCCCGCGCTTTCCGCCGATTCGGCCGGGCTGTGCAAGCCCCCAACTGCCGGATTTAGGATCAATCTTTGTCCAATATGGTGACATCGACGAGATCGCAATTATCCCATTACCTTCGAATACCGAAGAGAAGATTTTTGGATCAGCTTCACCCATGGATTTGGTGCGCTTCGTCGAAAGAGAGCAGGGTGAACCTCCGTCCGGTCAAATGAACGCTTTCCTGATATTGGCCGAAGGAAGTCTACGTCTTTCCGGACGGCCAGTTAAAGCCATAATGATGACAGCAGAGAAGCAAAAACGCATTTGGGACCCGAAAACACAGTTTTTTACTTACGAAGAGGTCTATCCTAACCGCTCACAAAAGGGCATTGCAGTGATTTCGGAATTCAAAGTGGACGATCAGCGAGACGGGAAGCTGACCCTAGTGATATCGCCAGACCCGAACAATACTTCAGGCAGGCATGCGCAAGTAGCTGGACAAATGGAGTTCTCTTGAACAAACGATTGGTTCGCGCGTCGCGCATTGGTCATTGTATTTTTTATTTCATTCGTAATATACAATTCACAGTGCCCCCGGGAGCCGCAGTGACGAATGTGGCCCCAACACTAACCCGCCAGAATCACATCTAGCGTCCGCGGCCCATGCACCCCCCTCACCCGGTTCAGCTCGATATCCGCCGTAGCGGAGGGACCAGAAACGAAGGTCAGCGGCCGCCCCGCATCGATCGCAGGCCGCAGCCGCGGCATAGCCTCCGGCAGCAATCCAACCACCTGCCGGGCCAGGACCACGCAGAGGAAATAATCGGGTAAAAGAGTGAGCGCGCGCCGCCCCTGGCCGGGTCCGGCATCGAGCACAATCGTCCCGCTCTCCGCGATTCCCACACAACACCCGGCCATCACCCCGCCGATCTCGTTCAGCTCCCGCGCCCCCTGGCCTGAATCCGGCACAAGAGTCGGACCAGACGGCCGCCAAGCCTCGGGAAACTCCGGCGGGATCAGCAAAGTGCGAATACCGCGCTCGGCAATCCGCGCCGAGGCGGTTGTCGCAATCTGCGCCTCGGGCACGCGCAGGACCGTAACGTCGTAGTCCTTAAGCCGCTCAGCGAACCGGTCCAGCAACGCCGCCGGGTCGAGGCCGAGAGCCCGGCGGTACCCAGGCAGCTCCACCACGCCGGTTGGCATCCGCTCGGTTGCGCGGCGGACCGAGCCAAGAATGGCTTCCCGCGCGCCGCTCATGGCCGCCCCCGCCGGCTCCGCCACCACGCGCGGAAGCTCTGCGGCGGCAAGGCCGGCATGTCCCGCGACGCGGTCCACCCAGATAGCCCGGGCGGCAGCCAGTCGATTCTTCCGTCGCGTTCCACCGCTTTCTGCCCCACCCGCCCGAGCCGCTGCGCCAACCCCATCAGCGCTGGATATTCGAACATTGCCAGCGCCCCCTGCATGGCAAGGTTCTCTGCCCCGAGCCGCCCGCCGAGGGTAGCCTGCTTCTCCCGCACCACCTCCCCCCGCAAATGGATCAGAATCTGCGGGATATTGATCCGCACCGGGCAAGCCTCGAAGCAAGCGCCGCACAAGGTGGAGGCATAGGGCAGCGACCCTGCTTCCGCGAATCCCCGGAGCTGCGGCGTCAGGATCGCGCCGATCGGCCCCTGATACATGGAATTATAAGCGTGGCCCCCCGTCCGCTCGTAAACCGGGCACACATTCAGGCAACGCGAGCAACGAATGCAGTGCAGCGTCTCCCGCGCCACCGGGTCGGCGAGAATTCGGGAACGGCCATTATCCAGCAGCACGAGGTGGAATTCCTGCGGCCCATCGCCCTCGCGCACCCCGGTCCATAAGTTCGTATACGGGTTCATCCGCTCCCCAGTTGACGCACGGGGAAGTAATTGCAGGAACACCTCCAGGTCCTCGAACCGAGGCAGAACCTTCTCGATACCGAGCAGCGTGATCAGCACCCGCGGCAGGCTCAAGCACATTCGGCCATTGCCCTCGGATTCCAGCACGCAGATCGTGCCGGTATCGGCGATGCCGAAATTCCCGCCGGAGATGGCCACCTCGGCGCTGAGGAACCGCTCCCGAAGATACCGTCGCGCCGCGGCCGTCAGCTCGGTGGGCTGGTCGCCGAGATGGTCCAACCCCATCGCGCGCATGAAAATCTCGCGAATCTCCGCACGGTTCTTGTGAATGGCCGGTACAAGGATGTGTGAAGGCGTATCATGCCCAAGCTGCACGATCATGTCGGCCAGATCGGTCTCGATCGGCCTAATCCCGGCTGCGGCAAGGGCCGGGTTGAGCCCGATCTCGTCCGTGGTCATGGACTTGACCTTGATCACCATCTCCGCCCCGGCCGCCTGGGCGAGATTGGTGATGATCCACCGTGCCTCCGCCGCGTCGCGAGCCCAGTGCACCTTGCCGCCGGCGCGGGAAACATTGGCCTCGAGCGCCTCGAGGTTCCGGGCCAGATCCCGCATCGCCTCCCGCTTGATCGCCTGCCCGGCGCGACGCAAATCTTGCCAGTCCGGCAGCTCGCCGGTCACTTCCGCGGTCTTGGCCCGAATTGTGGTGGTCGCTTTGCGGATGTTGCCGCGGAGCTGGCTATCGCGAAGCTCCTCGCGAGCGCGCTCGGGAAAATCCCGGCCCGTTAAGGCTTCAGTTTCGTATGTAACTGCACTCATGCGGCGGCCTCCGTAGCAGCAAGGATCTCGGCGATATGAACTGTGCGGACCCCGGTGCGCCCGCGCGATAGGCCCCCGCCGATATGCATAAGGCAGGAATTGTCGCCGGCCGTGCAAATCTCGGCGCCGGTCTCAAGCACCGCCCGCATCTTGTCGGCCAGCATGGCTGTAGATACGTCGGCATTCTTGACCGCGAAAGTGCCGCCGAACCCGCAGCAGCCCTCAATGCCCGGCAGCTCAACATATTCCAGCCCCCTCACCGCGCGCAGCAAGTTCTTGGGCCCATCGCCCAACTGTAGGCCGCGCAGCGAGTTGCAGGAAGCATGATACGTGACCCGGTGCGGGTAATAGGCCCCGACCTCGGTGATGCCGAGCCTCCGGGTCAGAAACTCGGTAAACTCGAATACCCGGCCGGCAATCTCTGCGCACGCGTCCAGCAGACGGTAATCCCCAGCCATGCCCGCCAGGTGCATATACTGGCTGCGAACCATATGAGTACAAGAGGTCGAGGGAATCACCACAACCTCAGCGTTCCGGAATACATCGACGAAGCGGCGCACGAGCGCCAATGCCTCCCGCTGGTAGCCAGAATTGTTATGCATCTGGCCGCAGCAACTCTGCGCTTCCGGGAACTCGACCGAATGACCGAGCCGCTCCAGCACGGCCACTGTCGCTTGCCCCGTCTGAGGGAAGAGCGTGTCGTTGAAGCAGGTAACGAAGAGAGACACACGCATGGACACATTCCCCGCTTCAGCAGCCCAGCTTGCAGTGGAACAAAACGCAGCGATCTTGTCACGGCTCCTTTTTCCGGAGCGCGTTGGCGGGAGTGGCCCGTCTCCGGCTAGTTGTCGCCGAGGCCGTGAACCATCAAGAAACTCGGGGGCTGGCAACTCTCATTCGGCATGCGCTGATTGGCGCGCTATCTCCCCCACACGACCGATCCCGGATGACGCTCGAGGAAATTGGCCAGCTCTTGGATCGAGCGTACGGACCGAGTGGCCTGTGCCACCAAGTCCTGAAGACTAGCTCGCATCTCGGAATTGGCCCCATATCCCGCTTGCACGGAGGCAAGCAGTCGATCCGCCTCCCGCAGCGTCTTTTGGAAGGCGGCTTCGAGCTGCGCGAGCTGAGTCGTGAGTGGTTTCAGATCATCCTTGGCGGTATCGGATAGTTCGCGGAGCGAATTCAGCAGGTCATTGGCATTTGTGCCGAGCCGGTCGAGCGGAAGCCGCTGCAGCTTGGCCATCACCGCATCGACCGAAGCGGTGAGGCTTTGGAAGCCCCCACCCGAGGAACTCGGCCAAACGATACGCTCGCTCTCGACAGCGACCCGCGTCGGGCTCGCGTCCGGAACCATGTCCAGGCCGATCATCTGCTGGCCGGTGAGGAGGTTGGCGGTGTCCACCCGGGCACGCATGCCCAAATCGACCAACTGCTGGGTTATCTTAAGCGGATCTACACGCGGGGCGTTCGGGGGGGAAACGCGCTCGGGCTGGATGTCGAAAGTCACCCGCACGCGCGGCCGGCTGGTTTCCGGATCGAGCTGCAACTGTGTGCCGGTCACGGTACCGATCCTGATTCCGTAGAGCTCCACCCCAGACCCCCGCTCCAGCCCTGACGTCGAGGCATCGAAGTAAGCGACGCAGTGGATATTGTCATGGAAGCCGGCGTTCTCTGCCTCGTTGAAGTCGTTGTACAACTCGTAGACCGTGTTCGACTGCCCAGGAGGCGCGCTCTCGGCTGCGCCGAAGTTGGCGAAGGAGATCCCCCCAGCCACGAGCGCCTCGAGGCTGCCGACCGCGACGTGAAAACCCTGGGGGCCGACATTCATCGATAGTCCCGAGCTGTTCCAAAAATGGGTCTCGGTCCGCACGTCGCGGTCGTAGGGCGCCTTGATGAACAGATGCATCGTGATCTGCCCGTCGGCACCGGGTTCCGAATAGTCGATCAGCAGACCGACCGGGATGTCGCGGTAGAACACGGGGGCGCTGACCGAAAGACCGCCGAGACGGGACGCCCGCAATGTAAACATCTGGCCGGGTTCGTCGGAGCGCACGCCCGGAGGCTGGTTCAGCCCTTCAAAGTGGTCCTTCGGCTCGCCGCCCGGCGGGCCGGGATCGATCGCGATGTAACTCCCGGAAATCAGCGTCTGCAGCCCGGAGGGATTGGTCAGCGAGAAACGCGGCCGCACCACCCAGAATCGGGCATGGTCGGTCATCAACGGCGCGGCATCTTTGCTGACGCGCACCGAGGCGGTGACTCGGGT
>JAFAHH010000014.1 GCA_019237355.1 Acetobacteraceae bacterium
CGATAGATATCGCCATAAGCATGGCGCCCGATCACGATCGGCTCGCTCCAATGCGGCACCAGGCGAGGGACGTTGGAGCAGATAATCGGTTCGCGGAAGATCGTTCCGTCAAGAATGTTACGTATCGTGCCATTTGGGCTCCGCCACATGCGCTTCAGGCCGAATTCCTTGACCCTGGCTTCATCCGGGGTGATGGTCGCACATTTAACGCCGACCCCGTATTGCTTGATCGCGTTGGCGGCGTCGATGGTGACTTGGTCGTTCGTTGCGTCGCGGCTTTGAATGCCGAGATCGTAATATTTTAGATCGGCGTCGAGATAAGGCAGGATGAGCTTCTCCTTGATGAACCCCCAGATGATGCGGGTCATCTCGTCCCCATCGAGCTCAACGATCGGGGTCTGAACCTTGATCTTGGTCATTCCGTCCTCGCCTGATAGCGTGCCCATATGTCAGCCGGGCAGAAACTAGGGAAAGTTTCGCATCCCTGGCCAGGCCGGGCAAGAAAGCGTTGAGTCTCAGAATTTGGATGCTCTTCGGATGGCACAACGCTGCTTTGTAGACATGGAGCGGGTATTCCACAGCAAGATTGGAGGGCCGTAATCACAGCAGCGATGATGAACGGATGCAATGGCACCTGCGCTAGGTATTCGTGACGCCCTGAAGGAGTCGGGCGCGGGCAGAAGGAGACCATAGGGGCGCGATGGATGAAGGAATACGAGAGGGACATTCTGCTTTGGTCCGAACATCACGCCGGGTTGCTGCGCCCTATGGCTGCGGGCGAGCTCGTTAATGATCAGGTCGATTGGGAGAACGTGATTGAAGAGGTCGAGAGCGTGGGGCGAAGCCAACTTGATGCCGTGGAATCCCTCTTGTTCCAGGCGCTCGTCCACATGCTCAAGGCAGACGCTTGGCCTTTATCGATAACTGCCCCTAGCTGGCGCGCAGATGCGCGAGGCTTCCGGGCTCAGGCCCGGCGCCGGTTCACCCCCTCCAAAATACTGTCCGGCGAGGGCGATATTGAGATGACGCAACTGCGCTATGCCGACCGGCGCAGCTCTAAAAGCAAGCTGCCGGGCTGATTGCTCCCGGGCATCCGCAAGAGCTCGGCAATTACCTATATGCATTGCCGAGCTGTCTTCTGCTTCCGCCGACTGGAGCGGTTCGTGGTCACGCGTCCATACCTCCAGCGCCGATGGTTCAGCAGCAACCGCCCACTCGAGATCGGCCGTGCCGCTCTCGCGCTCGCCCAACACTCGGAGAGCGTTGCTTAGGAAGCTTAGAGAAACAGAGAGCGGAACGGCGCGGCTGGAGGAGGCTGTTGCAGCCGAGCGCGTCGCCCTTGAAGTGAGGACGCGCGAACTCCTCCCGCTCGAACGGGCTGAGAGCGAGGATAATCTCGGCTTTGCCCTATGGCAGCTCGGCAAGCGGGAAAGCAGCACGAAGCGCCTCGAGCAGGCGGTCGCCGCCTTTCATGCGGCGCTCGAGGTAATCACGCAAGAAGTTGCGCCGTTCGACTGGGCAATGGCTGAGGATAATCTCGGCAACGCCCTGACAGACCTCGGTAGCGGGAGAATAATCCGGCCCGGCTGGCGGAAGCTGTTTCTGCTTTCAGTGCGGGATTAGCAGCCGCGCCCGACGCCGGCGCTCCTTACTTGCATGCCAAGCTCGTTCGCGACCTGGCTGAAACCAAAGCCGCATTGGACCGGATGAGCACTCATCATACGCAGCGCTAGATTTGCTGATCAGCGAGCGGCCCGAGCGCATCAGCAATCCCAAACGACCCAGGCAGCGCCCCGCGAGGAAACACCCGCGTCACATGGCCCATCTTGCGGCCGGGCCGGGCTTCGGTCTTGCCGTAAAGATGCGGGATCAGACCTGGTGTGGCCAGGATCTCTGGCCAGAGCGCGGTCTCCTCGGGGCCGATCAGATTTTTCATAACCGCATCGGAGTGCCGCGGGGCGTGGGGCAACGGGAGCCCAGCGACTGCCCTTATGTGCAGCTCGAACTGGCTGGCTGGGCAGGCGTCAATCGTCCAGTGACCCGAATTGTGTGGCCGTGGGGCGATCTCATTGGCCAGAACCCGTCCGTCTCGGTCCACGAACATCTCGACCGCCAGTAAGCCGACCAACTCCAGCGCCGCTGCCACCCGGTGCGCGATGGCGTTCGCCTGTTCGGCGACCCAGTCGGGGACCGGCGCGGGGGCTAGCGTCAGATCGAGAATGCCCTCCCGATGGCGGTTCTGGACGGGGTCGAACGCGACCATGACCCCAGCGGCGCCTCTGGCGATAATGACGCTGATCTCCTGGGCGAAATCCACCAAGCCTTCGAGAATGAGCGGCTTGGGGAAAAGCTCTTCATAGGCGACCACCAACTCGGCTTCAGTACGCACCAGAACCTGCCCCCGCCCGTCATATCCGAGCCGGGTCGTTTTGAGGATTCCGGGCAATCCGAGCTTCTCGGCGGCATAAACGAGATCCCCAAAGCTGCGAACCGGCAGCCATGGGGCGGTTGCCACTCCAGCGCGGTTCAAGAAGGTTTTTTCGGCAATCCGGTCCTGGCTGATGCGGAGCACGGCAGGGGCGGGACGGACCGGCCGCAACCCGGCCAGCAGCTCAAGGCCATCGGCGCTGACATTCTCGAACTCGAAGGTGATCACATCGACCCGGCCAGCGAAGGCCCGCAGCACCGCCCGATTGCCGTAGTCTCCTAGGGTGACCGAGCAGGAGACCTGCGCGGCCGGGCTGTTCTCCTCTGGGGTGAGGACGTGGCACTGATAACCGAGCCGGGCCGCGGCGATCGCGGACATGCGGCCAAGCTGGCCGCCACCCACAATCCCGATGGTGGCGTTCGGGGGCAGGGGAAAGGTCATGTACCGGCCGGCTGCTCCGCGACTGCTTCCGTCTGCGCGGTTCGGTGCGCGCGGAGGCGGTCCGCGAGGGCTGGATCATTCAGCGCCAGGATCGAGGCGGCGAGGAGGGCGGCGTTGATCGCGCCCGCGCGGCCTATTGCCAATGTGCCGACAGGCACGCCGCCGGGCATCTGAACGATTGAGAGCAAGCTATCGAGGCCTCTCAGCGCCTGCGATTCGATCGGCACGCCGAGGATCGGCAATTGCGTCCAAGCCGCGCACATACCCGGCAAATGCGCAGCACCTCCCGCCCCGGCAATGATCACGGCAAGTCCCCGGTCTTGGGCGGATTGTGCGTAGGCCGCGAGACGATCGGGCGTACGATGGGCGGACACGATCCGGGCCTCATACGGGATATCGAGCGCGAGCAGCATCTCGGCGGCGTGCCGCATTGTCTGCCAGTCCGACTGGCTCCCCATGACAATCCCAACAAGCGGCGGGCTTTGGGCCATGGTCTAGGCGATGCTATCCGGGATTAGCCGGCTCTCGAACCGGGCGATCTCGTCCTTCAACATCAGCTTCCGTTTTTTCAGTCGCTGGAGGTGAATTTGATCAAGAACCGTGTGCTCGGAGAGGCGGGCAATCACCGTGTCTAATTGTCGATGTTCATCGCGCAGCTCTGTTAGCTTGCGGAGCAGTGTATCCCGATCGGTCAGCATGAGTTCCCATTAGCACGCAGGGCCTGGCCGCGCATCTCCCTGTCCTGTGCATCAGGCGGTGGTGACGCGTGCTTGAACAGATGATGGCTGGAACCAGATCGGGGAATTGGGTTACGCTTGCGCGTCGGGGGCTTTATTACAATCGACACGTGTGTATGCCCAGGAGTTTTGAAATGAAGGCGATAGAAAGGAGCGATCATGAACGTCCAGTCGCGTCTCGACTCTCTCAAAGAGCGCCACGCCAGCCTGGAAATGCGCATCGCGGATGAGGATTCGCGCCCGCGACCGGATAGTGACGTGCTGCTGCGCCTGAAGGTCGAGAAGCTGCGACTTAAGGAAGAGATGGAGCGGCTCCGCCAAGTGGTGAGCTAGAGCGCGATGGCTTGAGGCCGAATCGCCGGAGAGCCTGAATCGCGCTCTCAAAGCAAAGCGCGATGGCTTGAGGCGAACTCGGGGTCCCAATTCGCCAGCGAATTGGGACCCGATCGTCGGAAAGCCTGAATCGCGCTCTCAAAGCAAAGCGCGATGGCTTGAGGCGGAATCGTCGGAAGCCTGAATCGCGCTCTCAAAACCGAAAACGCTAGAGCATGACGGCTTCGATGGAAGTCATCATTCTCTAGACTCAGGAGATTCAGGCTGCCTCATCCGCGAGCGGGGGTGCGGGCGGCACGGTCTGCCCCTCCCGCGCAAGCCGCTCATTGGCTTGAGCGACCATAGCATTCAAATCCGTCTGGCTGCAGAGGCCCAGAATGACCGGGTCCCGGGGTTTGATGTTTGCGCTATTCCAATGCGTCCGGTTGCGGACCTTTTCGATCGTATCCTTGGTGGTGCCGAGCAGCTTGCTCACCTGGGCGTCACTGAGCTGGGGATAGGTACGCAGCAAGAAGGCGATAGCGTCAGGCCGGTCGTTTCTTTTCGAAACGGGGGTATAGCGCGAGGCGCGAGCCCGCTTCGGCAGTGGATTGGCGCTGGGTGCGAGGCGGAGGCGCGCGTTGGGATCGGCCTCGGCGCGGTGGATTTCGTCTAGCGTTAACTGGCCGTTCGCCACTGGGTCGTAACCCACAATCCCCTGGGCTACCTCGCCATCGGCGATTGCTTGCACCTCAAGCGGGTGCATGCCGCAAAAATCCGCGATCTGGGTAAAGGTTAGTGCCGTTTTTTCAATCAGCCACACCGCCGTGGCTTTGGGCATGAGCGGGAGAGTCATTTCTGTCACCTATGCGACCGCGGCGCCAAGCGGCAACATACGCGGCGCACAGCGGCTCTTTCTTCGCATATGACAAGCGGGCGATGGTGGGTCAAGGCATTGCTGTTTTTTGTGATGCAACCGTGAAAGGAGAATAAGATGGCCATGGAGGAGGAAGATGCCCTACCGCGCCGGCGCAAGCGGCTGGAACCGCTGGTGCTGGACCCGCTCGGGGTCGAGGAGCTTCAGGCCTATATCAGTGAACTTCGAGCCGAAGTCGCCCGGGCCGAGGCCGAGATCACGCGCAAGCAGCAGCACCGGAGCGCAGCGGACGCCTTCTTTCGTAAAAATTAGGCGCCATCATTGTGCGCCCCAACCCGGCAAGCGTGGTCGAGCAGTTCCTCTCCGTTCGCCAAGTAACCATGGAGAGGATCGGCAAGGGCGCTTAGAAGATAAAACCCGGGTGAGCCATCGGGAAAGCGTGCCCCGATTACCACCAGCGTCTCCAGGCCCATTTGCGCGGCGGCTATCCCGCCTTCTTGGGCCAGCAGCCTGAAGGGGTTGTTTCCGTTCAGATCAGCGCCGGCAACCCGCATCGCTTCGTACCGATGGCCGGCCAGTGGTTCGGCCAGGGTTCGCCAGCTCATGCTTATTGCTGCTTGCTGCCGGTGAAGCGCTTCGATCACGTCAAGGCGGACGCAATCGATATGGATATGGAGCTGGTTTTGGGAGCGACTTAACTTAGAGTTGACAGCCATACCAACTTCGTCGCGCGGAAGCGGGTGCCCGAGCCGTTCCAAAACGAAAGTGCGGGCTTGCCAGGCATCGTTCCAGTAATTGGGGCTATCCGGAGCGAGCAGGGCTGCACTTTCGATCCCGGCCACGCGAGCGGTCGGGATTAGAAGGAATTGGGTGGCGCCCCGGCGATCCTTCAGGATCGCATAGCCTTCGGCCTGGCCTTTGCGCAAATCGACATAGGCACAGGGCGCGGGGTCATTGTTTTTCACTTGGTCGGGCACACATTGCCCGTGAACAATCTCCCAAAGTGCATCGGCATTCTCGGCGAGCGCCTCGCAATGCACTGCGAGGGCTGGTAGCGCAGCAACCAGGACTCTATAGATCAGAGGATGAGGCGGCCTGGTTGCGACAGGATACTTGGACCCCACTCGCGCGCAGCCCTCGAGCAGAGTGCTAACTGATTCCCGGCGCCTTCTTTGCGGCCATCTCGTTTTGCACCTCTTGAACCAGAGGACCTGCCGCTGAAGCGACTTGGATACTCGCCTCACGATAGAGCAGGATTCCGGTCCGGATCACGGCTTTTGCAGCCGGTCGCATCACCCGGCCGACAGCAGGCAGGAGGGTAGGGGCGAGCAGGACGGCCCCCACCCCAATCACGACCCCCGGCACGCTCGCGCCTTTGAACATGTCTTCGAACAGAGCCATTGCGCTTCCCATCTCTACCTGTGTTGCGGCGTCTTCTCGTGGGGATAAGGTAGGCGAACGGCACGCGAACGCAACACCTACGGCACGCCCAACCGAAACGCAACACGGCGAAAAACTGGATCGACTTGCGGATGGGCAAAACCGCACACATACCGTCTTGAAATACCTCCAGGGGACAATTGAGGAGACCAAAGCCGAGGTGATGAGATCAAACGCCTGCAGCGCCCGCCAAGAGTAGACTAATGAGTAAGGAACAACAGCACTATCCCCTTCCCGGAACGACAGCCTATTGGCAGCAACTCAAAGATGGATACGAGCTCATCGGAAAATACGGCCGCGCATTAACTGACGCAGAGCGCTCGCCAAGCTACTATGGCGCTGATATGAATGAAGATGGGGACGCTAGACCATCACGGAAAACTTTGGTCCCTGGGATCGAGTAGACCGGATACAGGCGGAGCTCACTTTCAATCCCTCAGCCGTCCGCGTGTTTCGGGGCTACGGACTTCAGGTGACGCAAATACACAATGAATCCCCACCAGTCGTCCTAAACAAAAAGGGGCTGTATGTCAGAGCGCGAGAAGTGCCGGTCTTTGGGAGCGAGACATAGCCATGACCAGTCATCCGATTTGCCCACTCAAAACTTCCAGCACCACCGCACCGGACAACCTTTCTTGGGCGAGTAGGCGAAAAAGTCAGAGAAGCACCCTAGCGCTTTGAGTTTTGAAAACCCCCTTCATGGCAACATCACGGTTGCCGCGACAAGCACGGCGAGTTCGTTGGTGAGCGTGCTGAAGTGAGGGTCCGTTCCGGCCGCTGCTGCATCGGCGTTGAATTTTAGAAACCGCTGGTAAGTCGGATCATTAAGAAAGCCTAGTCTAATTCGATGAACCTGCTCGATTCACTCAAAGCCCACCGCCAGTCCCTCGAACAACGGCTTGCCATCGACCCCGCCCATCAGCGGATCAACCAAATTCTCCGGGTGCGGCCTCAAGCCGAGCACCC
>JAFAHH010000060.1 GCA_019237355.1 Acetobacteraceae bacterium
AACTCGGATAACTTGTTCTCGAATCCCTCGCCGTTGGCGTTTGAGAACGGCATATTATCCGGATCGGCGCAGACGCGTAACGGCGCCGGATTATCGGCCGGTGCAGCTGAGACTGTCGGCGATGCCAGGCCAAGCGCCGCGACTGCACCGCACGCAAGCACCAGCCTCCGATTGCCAAAAGGATTATGGGTGCGGTGCATTGCCGGCGGTGCATCTCGGCTAGCGTATCCGAAGGGGTGATGTGCGCTATGGCCGCCTGAAGTTTATTGTGCCAACCGGTGACCACCTGACCGTCGCCGCGCATCATCGCTCGAAGCCCTGTCTGGCAACGTCGGCGGGGTCATCTTTCTTTGCCGTGCCGATCTTGCTGTCGAGCATGTCGGCGCGTTCAAAGAACTCGGTCTCAGTGGCGCCCGGCATGAGACATGTGACGGTAACCCCGGTATCCTTGAGCTCGTGAGGGAATGCGAACGAAAATGAGCCGAGGAACGCCTTCGTGCCGTTATAGGCCGCCTGATAGGTCCCGGCATAACACCGGCAATCGAACCGGTGATCAGAATCCGTCCGGCGCCACGCGCGCGCATGTCGCGCCCGACCTTCTGCAATAGATCAAGGGTGCCGGTGATATTGGTGTCTACCACCCGCGTCACCTCAGCGAAGTCCTGATCGAGAAATGCCTTTCCCAGTCCCCGGCCGGCATTGGCCAAGAGCGAGTCGACGGGCCGGTTCATCCGTTTGGCTGCGGCGTAGAGTTTATCGACCCCGTCGAGCGCAGCGAGATCGGCCTCTACTGCCTCCACGCGCGCGCCCAGTTTCTGCAACTCCAGACTCGCCTCCATGATTTTTGGCTCGTCGGCGGCAATCACGAGATCAAAGCCGTTTTGTGCGCAGCATCTGGCGAGCTCATAACCGATACCGGTGGAAGCACCGGTAACAATGGCGAGGAACCGCCCTTCAGCCATATTCACCTCCGCTCGCAATACTTTTCAGGGTTTAGATCCAGCGCCGGCGCCACCTGCAGTCCCAGACCAACTTGCGCAGATCTAATTTGGCTTGCGCAAGACCTGATCTTTCAGACTCAGACAGATATTTCAAGTGAGGACGCGTGAGTCAGAGGACGCTCAATCCGAGCTGGAATCAAAGGACGGATCTGAGTCCTAGCTCGCCAGTAAACTTCGGCCAAGCGCGCGGGAGCCGACCGCCGGCTCCCGTCGCGAGGGCAGAGCTATTTGTCGCTCTTCCCGCCGTATTGCTCCGGGTGTGGTGATGAACCTCACCCTTTTCGTTCCGATACTCGCGTCTTTTCAGATCGGCGTCCTCCGATGAGGGGTGCGAAGAGCGGTCCGAGCCGCGGTGAGAGGGCGATCCCGATGAGCGCTGATCGCGTGCCTGGCCCTGGTGACTCTGACCCTTGATCCCGGCCGCTGTGCCCTTGACTCCCGCGCGTGTGCGGATGGGGCTCTTCCGTGTCCTTGTGCGGATGCCTGCCAGTTCCTTGACGATCATCGTGCGCGGCCATGATAGCCTCTCAAAGCTGTGGACGTTTCCGGCACGCCCGGATCATGTTCATCGTACCGGGATGCCTCACCTGAAAACACCGCGAAAATTCGGTTATCGCCAATAGCAATCGCCAGTGTGAACAAAGACTTTTGTTCTCAATTTCCAGTGCTGTGAAGCGCGGATGGGTGACGGCACATAGCAGCACCACACGTCCGATCGGAACTCAGGCGTTTTGAGAGAACGTTTGCCTGAGCAGGACATTGCTCCACTACTGCCGCGGCTGGCCGGCGCCGTTGTCGGCCGCGGTATTTTATTACATTGCAATTGGCAGCGTGCTTTCGGTTCTCTGCCTGTCGGCCAATACGAGCTTTGTCGGCTTCCCGCGGGTGTGCCGCCTGGTTGCCCAGGACGACCTTCTGCCGCGCCCCTTTGCAGTGGTCGGATGCCGCCTGGTCTTCTCGGTCGGCATCGTCTTTCTTTCCGTCGCCGCAGCGATCCTCCTCATTGTGTTCGGCGGCATAACCGACCGGCTCATACCGCTGTTTGCGGTCGGTGCGTTTTTGACCTTCACGATGTCGCAGTTGGGCATGGTAGCGCATTGGCGCCGCGAGATCGGAGGGGCAAGCCGCGCG